>JBBRQR010000064.1:0-11564 GCA_038226115.1 Sphingomonadales bacterium
CCATCGCCGGTGGCGCGGGGGCGGGGCCGGGCTCGACCGGAGCGAGCGCGGTCCAGACCCACATGACCAACAGCCGCATGACCGACCCCGAAGTGTTCGAAACGCGCTTCCCGGTGCTGATCGACGACTTCGCCATCCGCATGGGATCGGGCGGGGCCGGACACTGGCGCGGCGGCGACGGCATCCTCCGCCGCCTGCGCTTTCGCGACAGCGCGACGGTCTCGATCCTGTCGAATCGCCGCCGTATTGCGCCGTTCGGCCTGGCGGGCGGGGCGGACGGCGCGACCGGCAGCAACAGCGTCGAGCGCGCCCGAGGTGGGATCGAAACGCTCGGCAGCACGGCCACCGTCGACGTCGCGCCGGGCGATGTCCTGACGATCGCAACCCCCGGCGGCGGCGGCTATGGCGCGGTAGAATGACTGCCGCGTCGCCACCGACGGCACACGATGTACCCGCGCGCGCTACCTTCGCCATGGGCGCATAAGGTCGGCGTTCGCCCACGATTCGCGGTGGCGCGGGCGAGCGCCGCAGTGCATATCGCGGCGGGTTGCGGCGCCGCCATCGGCGGGTCGCGACACTCACCCTCGACGCCTAGGTGCTCCCCCGATGCGGCTGTTCGCGCAATGCAACCTTGCCTACGAATTCGCGGCGCCGGTCGAGACGATCGCCAAGGTGCAGGTGCTCGGCGCACCCGATCAGATCATCGTCGGCGAAACCCTGACGCTCAGTCCCGGCGCGCGGCTGGTGTCGGTGACGGCGAGCGACGGCACGCGGTTGCTGCGCGGCGAGATGGAGGGGGCGGTCGATCTCGCCTATACCGCAACAGTCGATGTCGCACCGCGCATGACGATCCCCCTCGATGCCCGGCAGCACCGCTGGGACGAACTGCCACCCGAGACACTCGATTACTTGCTGCCGAGTCGCTTCTGCCCGTCGGACAAGTTCGGGCGGTTCGTCGCGCGCAAATTCAACCCTGCCCTCGCCGGAGGGGCGCGCTTTGCGGCAATTCTCGACTGGATCCATGCCGAAATCGATTATCGCCACGGGGTCAGCAATGCCGAAACCACGGCCGAACAGACCTTTGTCGACCGTGCCGGAGTGTGCCGCGACTTCACCCATCTCGGCATCACCCTGTGCCGCGCCGCGAACATTCCGGCGCGCGCGGTCGGGGCGTATGCGTGGCGGCTCGAACCGGCGGATTTTCACGCGGTCCTCGAAGTCTATCTTGGCGGGCAGTGGTGGCTCGCCGATCCCACGCGCCTCGCGCCGGGCGACGGCCTGATCCGCATTGCGACGGGCCGCGACGCCGCCGACATTGCTTTCTTGACGACCGGCGGCGCGGTGCGCCAGATCGCGATGACGGTGTCGGTCAGCCGCCTCGATTGACGCCACGAAAGCCCCGACGATGAAGATTGACGCCGCCGTCCTCGACCACAATGGCCTCGCCGCGCCTTATGGTGTCAGCCGCCCGCTGCGGATGGCGGCACTCGACCTCGCTGATCCGCGCGCCGGCGAACTGTTGTTGCGGATCGACGCCGCCGGGGTGTGTCATTCCGATCTGTCGGTCGTCAACGGCGACCGCGTCCGCCCGCTGCCGATGGCGCTTGGCCATGAAGCGGCGGCGACCGTCCTCGCCATCGGGTCCGACCATAGCGACTTCGCGGTCGGCGACCGGGTCGTCCTCGCCTTCCTGCCCGCGTGCGGGCGGTGCGAGCGGTGCGTGTCGGGGGAAGGTTATCTATGCCCGGTCGCGGCGGCGGCGAACGGCGCGGGAACGCTGATCGGCGGCGGCCACCGGCTGAGCGACGGCGGCGCGCCGGTTTTCCACCATCTCGGGATTTCGGCGTTCGCGACGCATGCGGTTGTCGACGAGCGGTCGGCGGTCAAGATCGACGCCGACATTCCCGCTGAAATCGCGGCACTGTTCGGCTGTGCGGTGCTGACCGGCGTCGGCGCGGTGGTCAACGCGGCGAAGGTGCGCCCTGGCGAAAGCGTCGCCATCTTCGGCCTTGGCGGCGTCGGGCTGGCGGCGCTCCTCGGTGCGGTCGCGAGCGGGGCCGACCCCATCGTCGCGGTCGATCCCGTCGCCAGCAAGGTCGACCTCGCGCGGTCATTCGGGGCGACGGCGGTCCACCCGCGCGACCTGCGCGAGGCGCTCGACCGCGTTGCGCGCGGCGGTGTCGACGTCGCCATCGAGACGGTCGGCAAGGCGAGCGTTCTCGCCGATGCCTATGCCGCGACCCGGCGCGGCGGGCGCACCGTCACCGTCGGTCTGCCCAACCCGGCCGAGATGCTGGCGATCCCGGCGATCAGCCTCGTCGGCGACGGCAAGACGATCATGGGCAGTTATATGGGAAATGCGATCCCGCGCCGCGACATCCCGCGCTACATTGCCTTGTGGCGCGCCGGACGCCTGCCGGTCGAGCGCCTGCTGACGGCCACGCGCCCGCTTGGCGAAATCAACGCCGCGCTCGACGACCTCGCCGCCGGAACCGCCGTGCGGCAGGTGATGATCCCCGAACCGAAAGCGTAAGCCATGTTCACCAGCATCAATCCCGCAAACGGGGTGACGATCGCAACCCATCCCGAACTGACCGACACCGAGGTGGAAGGATGCCTCGCGCACGCCGACGCCGCCTATCGCCGGTGGCGGGCGACGAGCATCGACGACCGCGCCGCCCTGCTCGCCCGACTGGCCGACGCCTATGAGGCGAACGCCGACCGGCTCGCGGAGATGGCGACGCTTGAGATGGGCAAGACCATCGCGTCGGCGCGCGCCGAAGTGGCGAAGTGCGTCACCGGGTTCCGCCATTATGCGACCCACGGCCCGGCGATGCTGGCGCCGCAGACGCTGACGGTGGCGACCGGCGCGGCGGAGATACACTGGCTTCCGCTCGGGCCGGTGCTTGCGGTGATGCCGTGGAATTTCCCCTATTGGCAGGTCGTTCGCTTCCTCGCGCCGACGCTGCTGGCGGGGAACGTCGGGCTGCTCAAGCACGCAAGCAACGTCCAGGGCGTCGCCGGGCTGATGGTCGAGATGATGGCGGTCGCGGGCGCGCCCGGCGGGCTGTTCCAGAACCTCGCGATCCCGTCGCGCGGCGTCGCCGCCGTGGTCGCCGATCCGCGCGTCGCCGCCGTGACGCTGACCGGGAGCGAAGGCGCGGGGGCCGCCGTCGCCGAGGTCGCGGGCAAGCATCTGAAGAAGGTCGTCCTCGAACTCGGCGGGTCGGACCCGTTCGTCGTCATGCCGTCGGCCGATCTCGACGCCGCTGTCGCCGCCGCCGTCACCGCGCGCATCCAGAACAGCGGCCAGTCGTGCATCTGTGGCAAGCGGATGATCGTCCACACCGCCATCTACGACACCTTCCTCGCCCGTTTCACCGCCGCAATGGCCGCCGTCACGACGGGCGATCCGTTCGAAGCGGCAACGGCGATGGGGCCGTTGTCGAGCGTCGCTGCGCGCGACACCGTCGTTGGCCAGATCGCCGCCGCGACCGCGCAGGGAGCGACGCTGACCGGTGGCGTCGCGCTGCCCGGTCCCGGTGCCTACATGTCGGCCGGAGTCCTGAGCGGCATCCCCGCCGACAGCGCGGTCCGGCACGAGGAAATTTTCGGCCCCATCGCGATGGTCCTGCGCGCCGCCGACCTCGCCGACGCGATTGCCCTCGCCAACGACAGCCCGTTCGGCCTCGGCTCGTCGGTGTGGACGACCGACGCCGCCGAGCAGGCGGCGTTCATCGCTGGCATCGACGCCGGCATGACCGCGATCAACGCGGTCCTTGCCTCGATCCCCGACGCGCCGTTCGGCGGGGTCAAGCGATCGGGACACGGGCGCGAGCTGGGGCCATGGGGCCTCCACGAGTTCATGAACCTGAAGTCGGTGCTCCGCGCGGGGTAGCGGCAGCGGTGCTCGTCAGCGCGATCATGCCGACCGCCGATCGTCGCCCGTTTATCGCGCGGGCGATCGCGGCGTTCCAGCGGCAGACCCACGACGAGCGCGAGCTGCTGATCCTCGACAGCGGGCGCGACGCGGTCGCCGACCTGATTCCCCCCGACTCGCGCATTCGTTACTGGCGTCACCCGCACGCGCTCGTGATCGGCGCAGCACGCAACGCGCTGTGCGAGCGCGCGGCGGGCGCGATCATCGTCCATTGGGACGACGACGACTGGCACGGCCCGACGCGCCTCGCCGATCAGGCGGCGGGGCTGGTCAGCGCCCGCGCCGATATCAGCGGGCTGGCGACGGTCCCGTTCCTCGCCGACGACGGCACCGCCGCGTGGGATTATGTCTGGGAATCGCCGGTGCCGTGGGTCATCGGCGGCAGTTTCGCCTACACAAGCGAATTCTGGGCACGCCGCCCGTTTCTTCCCGTCCAGATCGGCGAGGACAACGACTTCGTCCTCAACAATCCGGGCCGCGTCCTCGTCTTTCCCGATGCCGACTGGTTCATCGCCCGCGTCCACCCCGGCAATTCCGCGCCCAAGAACACCGGCGGCGCGCATTGGCGAGCGCGCGACCCCGCGCCGCTGCTCGCCCGGATTGCCGCGAGCGGCAGCGTCTGGTGACCCCAACCGTCAGTTGCACGATGATGACCGCCGGGCGACGCGCGTTCATCCCGCGCACGATCGCCTTGTTCCTCGCGCAGACCGAGCCCGACTGCGAGCTCGTCATCCTCGATCAAGGCGCCATTCCCGTCGCCGACCTGGTGCCGCATCACCCGCGTATCGTCTATCGCCACGAGCCGCCGCGCGTCCTCGGCGCGGCGCAGAACCGCTGTTGCGAGCTTGGTTCGGCCCCGGTCATTCTCCATTGGGACGACGACGACTGGCACGGGCCGACGCGCGTCGCGACGCAGCTTGCCGCGCTCGACCGTGCCCGCGCCGATCTGTGCGGGCTGGCGGCAATCCCGTTCCTCAGCGACGACGGCACGGCAGCGTGGGATTATCGCTGGGAGGTCGACGCGCCGTGGGTGTTCGGCGCGACCTTCGCCTATCGCCGCGAGCTGTGGGAACGCCACCCCTTCGCCGCCGTCCCAGTCGGCTATGACAATCTGTTCGTCCACGGCGTTACCGGCGCACGCATCCTGCCCCAGCCCGACGACGGCTGGTTCGTCGCTCGCGTCCACGGCGGCAACACCCCCGCCAAGCAGACCGACGGCCCGCACTGGTATCCGCGCGACCCGGCCCCGTTGCTCGCACGCGTCGGCGCGAGCAACGGGCGCTGGTAGCCCCCGACGGCGCGCTTACCGCGCCGTCCAGCCGCCACATCGACGGCGCGCTTACTGCGCCGTCCAGCCGCCCCCGACGGCGCGCTTACTGCGCCGTCCAGCCGCCATCGATCGGGATGGCGATGCCCGTCATCTGCGCGGCCGCGTCGCTGGCGATGAAGGCGGCCAGCTCGCCGATCTGGTCGGGGGTGACGAACTGTTTCGACGGCTGCTTTTCGGTGAGCAGGTTCAACGTCGCCTGCTCGACGCTGATCTTGTCGCGCGCGGCATTATCCTCGATCTGCTTCTGAACGAGCGGGGTGTGGACCCAGCCGGGGCAGATCGTGTTGCAGGTGATGCCGGTGCCGGCATTTTCGAGCGCGACGACCTTGCTCATGCCGACGACGCCGTGCTTGGCGGCGACATAGGCGGCCTTGTGAGTGCTGCCGACGAGGCCGTGGACCGACCCGATGTTGATGATCCGCCCGAACCCCTTCTTCTTCATATAGGGGAGCGCATAATGGATGCCCCAGAAGATCCCCGACAGGTTGATCGCGAGGATCGCATTCCATTTTTCGGCGGGGAATTCCTCGACGGCGGCGGTGAACTGGATGCCGGCGTTGTTGACCAGAATGTCGACCGCGCCATAGGTCGTCGCGCACAGGTCGATCATGCCCTTGACGTCGTCGGGCTTCGAAATGTCGGCGGGGCTGTAGACCGCCTTGATGCCGTGGGTCGATTCGAGGTTCGCGCGCTCGGTTTCGATCGCCGCGGCGTCGCCGAAGCCGTTGATGACGAGGTTCGCACCCTTCGACGCGAGAATGTGGGCGATGCCCAATCCGATGCCGCTGGTCGACCCCGTAACGATCGCGCTGCGTCCTTTAAGCATTTCGAATCTCCTGTCTGGCGTTACGCGCGGATCGTTTTCGCTAATTAGCAAGTGCGGCGAATCGACCTTGCCGACTCATCTACCGTGCGGTACGGGCGACGACCACTGCAAAGTCGGGCATGACACGCAGTTATCAGGGGGCTCGCATGGCGACGCAGACAATGACTCCGTCCGGGTCAACAGCGTATGCACCCGGTGTTAACAGTAAAAAAGTAAATCTCGCGCTGCAAGGTGGCGGCGCGCACGGCGCTTTTGCCTGGGGCGTTCTCGATCGCCTGCTCGAAGACGGGCGCGTTACCTTCGACGCCGTCAGCGCAACGAGCGCCGGGGCGATGAACGCCACCGTTCTGGGTTACGGCCTGACGATCGGCGGGGCCGAGGGCGCGCGCGAGCAGCTCGAGAAATTCTGGAAAAAGATCAGCGACGAGGGTGCCAAGGGGCCGCTCCAGCCGTCGATGATCGACAAGATGATGGGCAATAACAGCCTCGATAACAGCCCGGCGTTCATGTTCTTCGATATTCTATCGCGGCTGATGAGCCCCTACGAGCTCAACCCGATGAACCTTAATCCGCTGAAGGACGTGCTGACGAGTGTCATCGACTTCGACGTCCTGCGCGAAGGCTGCCCGATCAAGCTGTTCCTGTCGGCGACCAACGTCAAAACCGGAAAGGTCCGGATGTTCGAAAACAGCGAGATCGGCCCCGATCAGGTTCTCGCGTCGGGCTGCCTGCCGTTCCTGTTCCAAAGTGTGATGATCGACGGCGAGGCGTATTGGGACGGCGGCTATATGGGCAACCCCGCGATCTTCCCGCTGATCTACGGCAGCGACACCAACGACGTCGTCATCGTCCACATCAATCCGTTGTGCCGCCCGGAAATTCCGAAGACGGCGAAGGACATCCTCAATCGGATCAACGAGATCAGCTTCAATTCGAGCCTGATGCGCGAAATGCGCGCGATCGCCTTCGTCACCCATCTGATCGACGACGGTCAGCTCGACGACAAAAAGCATCGCCGGATGCTGATCCATTCGATTCAAGACGAAAAGTTCATGAACAGTCTCGGCGTGACGAGCAAGATGAACTCCGACTGGCGGTTTCTGAAGGAACTTCGCGATGTCGGGCGGGCGTGCGCGACGACATGGTTGAACGACCATCTCGACGACGTCGGCGTCCGCGCCTCGACCGACATCAAGGCGGCGTTTTTGTAAGCGCCGGTGATGACGCCACACGAATCTGTTGTCATCCAGAAGTAAGTCGGACCACATCAGGGGGCTCGCCAAACCAATGACGCCTGAAGAAATCCTCAAGCTGCCGTCGATGCCGGCCGTCGCGCCGAGCTACCCGCTCGGGCCGTATCGCTTCATCAACCGCGAATTCATGATCGTCACCTACGAGACCGATCCCGTCGCGTTGCGCGCTGCCGTGCCCGAACCGCTGGTGCCGAACGCCGACAATCTCGTCCTCTACGAATGGATCAGGATGCCCGACAGTTCGGGGTTCGGCGACTATACCGAAAGCGGCATCGTCATCCCGTGCACGTTTAACGGCGAGCCGATCAACTATACCGCGCAAATGTATCTCGACGATGAGCCGCCGATCAGCGCCGGGCGCGAAATCTGGGGCTTCCCCAAGAAATACGCGCTGCCCAAGCTGGTGGTCAATTCCGACACGCTGACCGGGACGCTCCATTATGCCGGCGAGGTCGTCGCGATGGGGACGATGACGTATAAATGGCAGGAAAGCCCCGGCGGATGCGAGGCGCAGGCGAAGGCGATGACCAAGACATCGTGCAACCTCAAGATTATCCCCGACGTCGATGGCAGCCCGAAGATCTGCCAGCTCGTTGCGTATAACCTCGAGAATATCACCGTGAAGGGCAGCTGGGTTGGCAATGCGCGGCTCCAGCTGACGCCGCACGTCAACGCCCCCGTCGCCGATCTGCCGATCGTGCGCATCGTCGGCGGCAAGCATTTCATCAGCGATCTGTCGCTACCGCACGGGCGGGTGCTGTTCGACTATATCAAAGACGCTGCCGGGACGGGGGCAAAGCCATGAACAAGCAGGATGTCCTCAAGCTCAGCTCGATGCCGTTGCAGAGCCCGACGTACCCCAAGGGGCCGTATAAGTTCTTCAACCGGCAATATCTGATCGTCCATTACCGGACCGATCCGGCGCGGATCCGCGCGATGCTGCCCGAACCGCTACTGCCCGACGGCGACACCGTGTCGATCCAGTGGCTCGACCTGCCCGACGGCGAAGGTCTGGGCGCGTATTCGGCGTCGCTCCAGGCGATCCCGTGCACCTTCAACGGCGAAAAGTGCAATTTTCTGACCCAGATGTACGTCGACAACTGCCCACCGCTCGCGGGCGGACGCGAAATCTGGGGCTATCCGATGAAATTCGGCATCGCGACGCTCAAGACCGAGAGCGACACGTTGACCGGGCACTTGAGCTATGCCGGCGAAACCGTTGCGACCGGCACGATGGTCTATAAGCACAGCAGCCCGAACGACCTCGGCGAAATCGAGGCATTGCTCGCGCGGACGCAGGTGACGCTCAAGCTGATCCCCGACATCGACGGGTCGGCGGCGATCGCGCAACTGGTCGGCATCACCTTTGCGAAAATCGCCGTCAAAGGCGCGTGGACGGGGCGCGCGCGCGTCGACCTGACGCCGTCGGTCAACTGCCCGATGGCCGATCTCCCCGTCCTTGAACAGCTTGGCGGATTGCACATCGTCACCGACATGACCCTGCCCTATGGCCGCGTCCTCCACGACTATCTCGCCATCAGCGGCGACAAGGCGCGTCCGCCGGTCGGCGACGGGCATCACCCCGACGTTTCCGCCGCGCACGACGACAGGATGACGGCGACGAACTAGGTTGGCGGCAGCCGTCCGTCGTGATGCCCTGCCTCCGCGGGCGCGTCACGACACGCGCACGGGATAGCGAACCGCAGCGGCTCGGCGTCAGGCCCCGGGAACGCCAAGGGCTTTCGCGCCGTCGGCCACTGCCGCGCGCTGACCGGGGTTCGTCAGCGCCGCCAGCGCCGCCTCACGCGCCGCTACCGCTGCGGGCGTATCGCCCTGCACCATCCGCGCCCGGATCAGCCGCAGCCAGCCATCGGGGTCTTGCGGACTGGCCTTGAGCCGCGCCGCCAGCCCGTCAACCATCTGGCGAATCATCGCTTTTTGCGCGTCGGGGGCCATTGCGCGGACGGCGGCAGCCTGGCTCTCGGTCGGCTGCGGCAGTGCGCCAATGCTCGGTGGCGCGGTTCCCAACGGCGGCGGCGCGATGGTCGTGGCGGCGGTGTCGGTCGGCAACCGCCCGGTCAGGCTGATCCCCGCCTGCCCCGCGACCTGCGTTAGCGTCCGCCGCACGTCGGGCGCCCACGGCGCCCCCGCCGGGGCCGACTTGAGCAGCGCCACCCAAGTATCGACTGCGCCCGCATGATCGCCCGCCTGATCGCGCGCAACCCCTTGAAAATAAACAGCGCGCGCGTCGGCAGAATCGGTGGCGACGGCGCGATCGAACGCCGCCTTGGCAGCGGGTGTAACCGTGCCGTTGGCGGCCAGCGTCAAGGCCTCGCCGAGCGCCGACTGGAGATCGGCGCGGCCCGGTGCCATCGTCGCGGCGTGAGTATAGGCATCGGCGGCTCCGGCAAACTGGCCGAGCGAATAGCGCGACCAGCCGAGCATCCGCCACCCTTCCGGATCGGCCGGGTTGGCCTTAAGCCGCGATTCGAGCGTGGCGATAAGCTGCGATACCGCCGCATCGCCAGCGGGCGCAGGCGCCGCTACCGCTGCCACCGCAGGCGCCGCCTCCGGCAACGCCGCAGCCGGGCCTTCGGGTGACCCCAGCCGCGAGTACAGCAAGGTGCCGCCGAGCGTGACCAGCACCGCCACCGCCACCGCGATCTGGCCGAGCGCCCCGGTGCCAAGCGGTCGTGCCGGACGCTCGCCAACGCTTTCGACGAGCAGCCGTCGCTTGGTTTCGATCCGCAGCGCCGCCGCCTCGACCGCGTTGACCGTCCCCGCCCGCTCCTGCGCGTCAATGTCGGCAAGCTGGTCGACGAGCACCTGGCGCGCGGCCCCCTCGCCGGTCGGGCGGGCGTCGTAGCGGCGGACGAGCGGCACGGTCAGCACCGCGACGACGACGGCGACGATCAGCGTCAGGATGATCCAGATGAGCATTAATGGTCCAGCAAAGTATCGACCCGCGCCGCTTCGGCCGGGGTCAGCGGGGTCGGTTCGATGGTGCGGCGGCGGGTGACGGTCAGCGCCGCCGCGATCCCGCCGATGGCGACGAAGGCCGCCGGCCCGAGCCACAGGAACAATGTCCCGGCCTCGACCGGCGGCTTAAGCAGGACATAGCTGCCATAGCGCTGGACGATATAGTCGCGCGCCTCGACATCCGACGCTCCGGCAGCAATGCGTTCGCGCAGGACGACGCGAAGGTCATGCGCGATCGGCGCTTCGCTGTCGTCGATCGACTGGTTCTGACACTGGACGCAGCGCAAGCCTCGGCTGATCGTGCGCGCGCGTGCCTCCTGCTGCGGATCGGGGAGCTGCTCGGCGGGGAGCACTGCCGCGACAGGCGTGGCGACAACGAGCCACAATAACAGAAACGCGCGCGTCATCCCTCGGCGCGCAACGTGGCGAGCAACGGCGACAGGGTGTTGGCCCAGACCTCGGGCGTGATCGGCCCGATCTGTTTGTAGCGCACCCGACCATGGCCATCGACGACGAAGGTTTCGGGCGCAGCGACGATGCCGAGGTCGATCCCGATGCGCCCGTCGGCGTCGTTCGCCGTCGCGCGATACGGGTTACCCGACGTCGCCAGTACCGCCGCCGCCGCCGGGGCAGTATCCTTCCACACCAGCCCGTAGATCGGCACGCCAGCGGCGCTCAATTGCATCAGGACCGGATGCTCGTACTTGCACGCGGCGCACCACGACGCCCAGACGTTGAGCAGGGTCGGCTGACCGCGCAGCATCGCCGAGCCGAAGCCCGCCTGCCCCGGCTGGACACTCGCGCGCGCAAATGCCGGTAGTGGGCGGTTGAGGAGTTGCGACGGCAGAATCGACGGATCGTGGCGCAAACCGGCGGCAAAGGCGATGAGCACGCCGGTGAGAACGACGAGCGGCAGGATGAAGACGAGCCGCTTCACGCCAGAACGGGAACCAGCGGGCGCGTTGCGACGGGCGGTAGTCGCGATGGCGCGCCGATCCGGTGGCGACGGTCGGTCAGCGAGAACAGTCCGCCGAGCGCCATCAACATCGGTCCGGCCCAGATCCAGCCGACGAGGGGGTGATCGTACAGCCGGACGACGAGCGCCCCGGCAGGTGCGCCGTCGCCGGGATCGCCGATCGCGACATAGGTGTTGCCGAACACGCCGTCGGTGATTCCGGCGACCGTCGTCCGAGTGCTCGACACCGGATAGAAGCGCCGCTCCGACGAAATCAGCCG
>JBBRQR010000065.1:0-11503 GCA_038226115.1 Sphingomonadales bacterium
CGACCTCGGGCTGGTCGTCGTCGACGAACAGCATAAGTTCGGCGTCAACCAACGGCTGATGCTGACCGACAAGGCGACCGTGCCGCCGCACCTGTTGGTGATGACCGCGACGCCGATCCCGCGAACGCTCGCGCTGACGGCATATGGCGAAATGGACGTGTCGAAGCTCGACGAACTCCCGCCCGGGCGGCAGCCGATCGACACCCGCGTCGTCGCCGCGACGCGGATCGCCGATGTCGTCGCGGGACTCGCGCGCCACGTTGCCGGGGGCGGGCAGGCGTATTGGGTGTGCCCGCTCGTCGAAGGCAGCGAGCTTGGCGACGAAGCTGCGGCGACTACTCGCGCAGCGGCGCTGCGGGCGCGCTTTGGCGACGCCGTCGGGTTGGTCCACGGACGGATGAAGGGGCCGGAAAAGGACGCGGTGATGGCGGCGTTCGCGGGCGGCGCGCTTCAGGTGCTCGTCGCGACGACGGTGATCGAGGTCGGCGTCGATGTCCCCAACGCGACGCTGATGGTCGTCGAGGCGGCCGAACGCTTCGGTCTTGCCCAGCTGCACCAGTTGCGCGGGCGGGTCGGGCGCGGGACGGGGGCGTCGGTCTGCGTGTTGTTGCGCGGCGATGTCATCTCCGAAACGGCGCGGGCGCGACTGGCGCTGATGCGCGCAACCAACGACGGGTTCCGCATCGCCGAGGAGGATCTCAAGCTGCGCGGCGCGGGCGAAATTCTCGGCGTCCGCCAAGCGGGCGACGCGACGTTCCGCCTTGCCGATCCAGAACGGACCGCGCGGCTGATCGAAACCGCGCGCGACGACGCCCGGCTGCTGCTCGACCGCGACGGCGGGTTGGGCAGCGTTCGCGGCGAGGCGGCGCGCGTCTTATTGTACCTGTTCGAACGCGATACCGCCGTTGGCTTGTTGCGGTCGGGCTGACCCCGCCGTACATGGCGTCGATGCGTGCCGTTGTCGTCGCCTTGCTGCTTGCCGCTGCCCCCGCCAGTGCGGTGTCGCCATCGGCGATACTCGATTCCGGTCTGACCGCTTATGCCGCCGGCAATTTCGCGGTGGCGAAGCACGATTTTCGCGCCCTCGCCGACGTCGGCTCGGCGATCGGCGAGACGATGCTCGGGACGATGTACGCCCATGGTCAAGGTGTCCGCCGCGACCCCGCTGCCGCCGCCGCTTATTATAGCCGCGCGGCGCATCGCGGCTATGCTCCGGCGCAGCTGGCGTTCGCCAAGGCGCTGGCGCGCGGGGAGGGGGTCACGACCGATCGCACTGCGGCGTGGCTGTGGCTGCGGCTGGCGGTGATGCGCGGCGATGCCGGGGTCGTCGCGGCGGCGAAGGCCGAGGCCGCGTCGCTCACTGCCGCAGGCCCGGTCCCCCCCGACACGTCGACCGACTGGCGTCCGTGGCCCAGCGCCGGGGTTTAGGCGGCGACCAACACGCCGTGGCGTTTCTTGCCGGCCGAGATCCGCGCGCCCATCGTAACGTCCGCCCCGTCGGGCATCGCGCCATCGACGCGAACGCCGCCTTGGTCGATTAGCCGCCGCGCCTCTTTCCGCGACGCCGCAAAGCCCAGCCCGACGACGGCGTCGACCAGCGCGATCGGACCCGCGACCGTAAAGGTCGGCAGGTCGTCGCCGACCGCTCCGGCAAACGTAGCCTCTGCCGTCGCGCGCGCGGCGCGGGCCGCCTCGGCCCCGCGACACAGCGCCGTTGCGGCATCGGCGAGCGTGATCTTGGCCGCGTTGATTTCCGCCCCCGGCAACGCCTCCAGCCGGGCGATCTCGTCGAGCGGCAAGTCGGTGAATAGCCGCAGGAAGCGCCCGACATCGGCGTCGTGGGTGTTCCGCCAGAACTGCCAATAATCATACGTCGGCAGCGCATCCTCGTGCAGCCATACCGCGCCCGCCGCCGTCTTGCCCATCTTCGCGCCGTCGGCGGTGGTGATGAGCGGGGTCGTCAGCCCGAACGCCGCCTTGCCGTCGACGCGGCGGATCAGGTCGGTGCCATTGACGATATTCCCCCACTGGTCGCTCCCGCCCATCTGGAGCGAGCATCCGGCGCGGCGCGACAGCTCGAGAAAGTCATACGCCTGGAGGATCATGTAGTTGAATTCGAGGAAGCTCAGCGGCTGCTCGCGGTCGAGACGGAGCTTGACCGAATCGAACGTCAGCATCCGGTTGACGCTGAAATGCCGCCCGATGTCGCGCAGGAACGGGATGTACGCGAGGCCCGACAGCCACTCGTCGTTGTCGAGCATGATCGCGGCATTCTCGCCGTCGAAGCGGAGGAAGCGCTCGAAAATCCGCCGGATGCTCGCCTTGTTGGCCGCGATCTTCGCGTCGTCGAGCAGCAGCCGCCCTTCGTCCTTGCCGCTCGGGTCGCCGACTTTGGTCGTGCCGCCGCCCATCAGGACGATCGGGCGATGCCCCGTCGCCTGCAGGTGCCGCAGCATCATGATCGACACGAGGTTGCCGACGTGGAGCGACGGCGCGGTGCAGTCGAACCCGACATAGGCGGTGACTGGCCCCGCAATCGCGGCGGCGTCGAGCGCAGCAGCGTCGGTGATCTGGTGGACGAAGCCGCGTTCGTCCAAGGTGCGTAGAACGGCGGAGGCGTGGGTCATCGGCTCCGACTAGCACGGTGACGGAAGGTGAGGAAAGAATGCTCGCACTCGGCCTGATGTCGGGCACCTCGATGGACGGCATCGACGCCGCGTTGATCGACACCGATGGCGACGCGGCGGTGCGGCGGATCGCGTTCGCCACCACGCCGTATGACTCCGTGTTCCGGGATCGGCTGCGGGCGGCGATGACGGCGGCGCTGGCGATGACCGTGCCGGGGCCCGACCCGCTGATCGACGCCGTCGCCGAGGAGTTGACGGTGCGCCACGCCGCCGCCGTCATGGACTTGCTGCGCGACGCGGGCGTCGCCTCGGGTGAGGTCGGCGTCGTCGGTTTCCACGGCCAGACCGTCGCGCACCGCCCCGATCGCCGCTGGACATGGCAGGTCGGCGACGGCGCGCGGCTGGCGGCGCTGGTCGGCGTCACCACCGTCAGCGACTTTCGCTCGGACGACGTCGCCGCGGGCGGGCACGGCGCCCCGCTCGCGCCGGGGTATCACCGGGCACTCGTCGCCGGATTGGGGCCCGATCCGGTCGCGGTGCTCAACCTCGGTGGCGTCGGCAACATCACATGGTTTGGGCGTGGATCGTCTCTCGGCTCCGCCGACGGGGGCAGCGGCGACGACCGCGCGTGGGGCAGCTTCGACACCGGCCCCGGCAATGCGCTGATCGACGATTGGGTCCGCGCCGCGACCGGGCGCAGCCATGATGACGGCGGAGCGCTGGCGGCGACGGGCATCGTCCACACGCAGGTCGTCGACGCGATGCTCGACCTGCCGTGGTTCGACGCGCCCGGCCCGAAGTCGCTCGACCGCGCCGACTTCGGCCTCGGCGCGGTGCGCGGCCTGAGCCTCACCGACGGTGCCGCGACGCTGACCGCGTTTACCGCTGCGACGGTCGCGCAGGCGTTGACCCACGTCGCCGAACGCCCGGCGCGGCTGCTCGTCACCGGTGGCGGGCGACACAATGCGACGCTGATGGCGATGCTTTCCGCGCGGACCGGCATCGCGGTCGCGCCGGTCGAGGCGGTCGGCTGGAACGGCGACGCACTCGAGGCGGAGGCGTTCGCCTATCTCGCGGTGCGGGTGCAGGCGGGCAAGCCGACGAGTTGGCCGGAGACGACGGGGGTCCGGCAGGCGACGTCTGGCGGCGTCGTCAGCCGGGTCTAGCGATCCGCGCTCAACCGCCTATCGAGATAGCCGTCCACAACGCCCATCAGGTCGGGCATTTCGTGTTCGAAGAAATGGTTCGCCTTCGGGATCGTCTGGTGGTCGATCGTGATGTGGCGCTGGGTCTTCAGCTTGTCGACCAGCTTCTGCACCGCCGGGCCGGCAACGACCTCGTCGTTTTCGCCGTCGATGATGATGCCGCTCGACGGGCACGGCGCGAGGAAGGTGAAGTCGTACATGTTTGCCGGGGGCGCGATCGAGATGAAGCCCTTGATCTCGGGGCGGCGCATCAACAGCTGCATCCCGATCCACGCGCCGAAACTGAAGCCGCCGACCCATGTCGTCGACGCCTCGGGGTTGAACTGCTGCATCCAGTCGAGTGCGCTTGCTGCGTCGCTCAGCTCGCCGATGCCGTTGTCGAACACGCCCTGACTGCGCCCGACGCCGCGAAAGTTGAAGCGCAGCGTCGCAAACCCGCGCCGGACGAAAGTATTGTACAGCGCCATCGTGATCGGATGGTTCATCGTCGTCTGCTGCGGGTGCGACTGGAGGATGATCGCGACCGGCGCGCGCGGGCGACTGGCGGGCTGATAACGACCTTCGAGACGACCCTCGGGGCCGGGAAAAATGACTTCGGGCATCGGACCTGACGGGATGAAGGGGTGCGCAAGCGCGCGGATCGCCCCTATATATGCACGCGCCGCATCGAGGCAACGCAAACCGGGGGGACGCGCATGACGACACGCATTTACCTCGACTGGGCGGCCACCGCGCCGCTCGATCCAGTCGCGATCGCGGCGATGACGGCGGCGGCACAGGCGTGGGCAAATCCGTCGTCGGTGCACGCCGTGGGGCGCGCGGCGGCGGCGTTGCTTGCCGATGCGCGGCGCGACGTGGCGGCGGCGCTCGGCACCGATCCTGCGAGCGTGGTTTTCACGGGCGGCGGGACCGAGGCGATCGGGCTGGCGCTCGCGCAGGCGGAGACGCACCTGATTTCGGCGGTCGAGCATGATGCGGTGCGCGCGCAAGTGCCGGGGGCCGCCGTTATCCCGGTCGACCGCGACGGTGTCGTCGACCTTGCCGCGCTCGACGAACTTTTGCGCGGGACCGTCCGTCCGCTCGTCGCCGTGATGCACGTCAACAATGAAACCGGGGTGATCCAGCCGGTCGCCGAGATCGCGCGCGTGGTGGCGGCGGCTGGCGGGCGGCTGCTGATCGACGCGGTCCAGTCGGCGGGCAAGCTGCCGCTGCCGGTCGTTGATTTCGTCGCGGTGTCGGCGCACAAGCTTGGTGGGCCGCCGGGTGTCGGCGCGCTGATCGTCCGCGATGCGGTGACGCCGCTCGTTCGCGGTGGCGGGCAGGAACGCGGCCAGCGCGGCGGAACCGAGAATGTCCCGGGTATTGCCGCCTTTGCCGCGGCGCTAACCGCTCGGCTTGCCGCGGGGTGGATCGACCGTGTCGCGATGCTGCGCGACCGGCTGGAGGCGCAGCTTCCCGGTGCGGTGATCCACGGCGCAGGCGCGGCGCGCATCGGCACGATATCGTGCATCGGGCTGCCCGGCGTCGCCGCGATGACGCAGCTGATGGCGCTCGACCTCGCCGGGTTCGGCGTAAGTGCCGGGGCGGCGTGTTCGTCGGGCAAGGTGCGAACGAGCCATGTTCTCGCCGCGATGGGCGTGGCCGCGCCGGGGGAGGCGATCCGCGTCAGTCTCGGCTGGACGACGACAGCGAGCGAGATCGATGCCTTCGCCGCCGCATGGCGCGCGATGGCGACGCGGCTGGCATGAGCACTGTCCTACACCTCGTCGCGTGTGGTATTGTCAGCGAAGGCGTAAACGGAGGCGTACGGGTGACGCGGCGGTGGTGCGGCATGGCAGGCGAGCGTGTTAACCGTTGCACCCCGAGCCGGAGCCAGAATGAACCCCTGCGTGGCGCGACTTTCGTCAACTTAGCATTAAATTCCGGTAATCTTTGTTCCTCACCGACGCTGGGCGCGACGTGCGACTCGGCGGCATGATGCCGATCTATCTCGACTATGCGGCGACGACGCCGGTCGATCCGGCGGTGGTGGCGGCGATGGCTCCGTGGACCGCTGCGCGCTTCGGCAACCCGCATTCGCCGCACGGCTGGGGATATGAGGCCGACGCGGCGATCGGTGTCGCGCGGAGTCAGATTGCTGCCGTGCTCGGTGTCGCGCCCGACCGGATCGCCTTCACCGGCGGCGCGACCGAAGCGGTCAACTGGGCGCTCAAGGGGGTGATGCTCGCCGCGTCGCCGACCCGCCGCCGCGTGGTGACCGTCGCGACCGAACATAGCTGTGTCCTCGAAACCGCGCGCTGGCTCGAATCGGTCGGCTGCGGGCTGACGGTGGTCGGCGTCGGGCGCGACGGTGTCGTCGACCGCGCCGAATTCACCGCCGCGCTTGGCCCCGACGTCGCCATGGTGTCGGTGATGCTCGTCAACAACGAAACCGGCGTCATCCAGCCCGTCGCCGAGATCGCCGCGATGGCGCACGCCGCCGGGGCGCTGATGCATTGCGACGCCGCGCAGGGGTTCGGCAAGGTCGACGTGACGGGATTGGGGGCTGATCTGGTCAGCGTCAGCGGCCACAAGATCTATGGCCCCAAGGGCGTTGGCGCGCTCTACCGGCGGGCGGGCGTCGACCTCGTCCCGCTGCTCCATGGCGGCGGGCAGGAGGATGGGCGGTCGGGCACCCTCAGCCCGGCGCTGTGCGTCGGATTGGGGACAGCGGCGGCGGTCGCAGCGACGCGGATGGCGGCCGACGCCGACCACGCTGCGGCGCTGGGCGACCGGCTGCTGGCGAAGATCGGGGTGCCGGTCACGCGTAACGGCGGCGACGCCCCCCGCTGGCCGGGGATCGTCAACCTCAGCTTCGACGTCGATGCGACTCGCCTTCTCGCCGCAATGCGGTCGCTGGCGATCTCGGCCGGGTCGGCGTGCGCGACCGGGCGACCGAGCCACGTCCTTGCCGCGATGGGAGCAACCCCCGGACTGCGGATCAGTTTCGGGCGCTTCACCACGCTGGATGACATCGACGCCGCGGCGGCGGCGTTGACGGCCGCTGTTCTTCACCGGGTCGCGGCATGACGCGGGTTCGCTTTGTCTCCGCCGATGGCGCGCGCGTGGTCGAGGCCGACGCCCCGGCGGGGACGCGCCTGCTCGATCTCGCGCAAATGAACGATCAGCCGCTCGAGGGCGCGTGCGAGGGAGCCATGGCGTGTTCGACCTGTCATGTTCTTATAAAACCTGATGATTTCGACCGGTTGCCAGCCGCCTCGAGCGAGGAGGAGGACATGCTCGACTTTGCTGCCGGGGCGTCACGCACCTCGCGGCTGGCGTGCCAGATCTGGCTAGGCGACGACCTCGCGACCCTCGAGGTCAAGATGCCCCCCGGAAGCGTCGATATGAGCCGCCGTTAACGCCCGGCGGAGGCGCGCACCGACGACGATGAACACGACTCCGGCCGCCGCGACGATCCCCGCATGGAGCAGCCAGAAGCGTTGCGGCGACCACGTCTCGTACAGCCCGCCAAGCCGCCCGCTGACGACCGAGCCGAGGAAGGTCGACAGGTAATAGACCCCGACCATGACCCCGTTGATCGACGCCGGGGCAGCGCGGCTCCACAAGGCAAGGGCGATGGGGACAAAGAATAGCCAGCCCTCGTTCGACAGCAGGTGGAAGGTGATCGCCCAGACCAGCGGCGCGCGGCCACTGGCGACCGGCGCGAAGGCGAGCCACGCGCACCCAGCGGCGAAGATCAGGCAGCCGATCGCGAGCTTGGCAATGTCGTCGGGCTCGCGCCCCCGGCTCCGCTGCCACCGCCACAGCGCGAGCGTAGGTACGAGCAAGACGACCGGGGCCAGCCCGTCGATCGCCTGGAGCCACGGGACGGGCATCGTCCAGCCGAGCACGACGAGATCGATATGGTCGCGCACCCACAGGTTGTAGACGTTCCACACCTGGCTCTGTGCGACCCAGAACATCGCCAGCACCGGCAGGATCGTCAGCAGCACCATTACGCGGCGACGCTCGGCGGTGGTTAGCGGCGGCGTGGCGGCGCGGTCGGTGCGGCGGTCGGCGGGCAGGTGGCGCGCTCCGGCAAGGAACACCGCCAGCCCGATGCCCATGCCAAGCGCCGCGAAGCCAAACGCGACGTGCCAGCCATACGCCTGCCCCAGAAAGCCGCAGACGATCGGCGCAATGAACGCGCCGAGGTTGATCCCGGTGAAGTAAAGCTGGAACCCCGCATCGCGGCGCGGGTCGCCGTCGCGGTAAAGGTCGCCGACCTGCGACACGAGGTTGCCGCGCAGGCATCCGGCCCCCGCGATCAGCAGCGCGAGCGCGACGAGGAAGGTCGTGTCGAACCCCATCGCGAGATGTCCCGCCGTCATCAGCCCCGCGCCTATCGCAACCGTCCGTCGCCGCCCGATGCGATCGCCGATCACCCCACCGATGACCGGCATGAAGTAAACCAGCCCGACATACAGGCCGAAGATCTGGCTCGCGAGCGCGGTCACCGTCAACGGCCCGGTCACGCTCTCGATGGCGGCGCGGAAGGCGGCGAACCCGGCGATCGCCTCGACGTGCCCCGGCAGGAGCAGCTGTCCGACCATGTAAAGCACGAGCAGCGCCTGCATCCCGTGGAACGATATTCGATCCCACAGCTCGGTCCCTGCAAGATACGCCAAGCCACGCGGCTGGCCGAACAGGTCGCGAGCGGGAGCGGTCATCGGCAAATAGTCTTCCACGCTCGCTCGCGTCGGGCAAGCGCCGCTTGCGCCAGCGGCTCGGCTCGCCCATATCGGTGGCGGGAGTCGGGCGGGCAGTGCTCTCGCCAACCCGGTCAGATCCGGAAGGAAGCAGCCGTAACGAATTCGCGCTGGGTCGTTCCCGGCTCCCACCACCGCTCCACAAGAATATCTTTCACGCCATCGGCGGCGACGCGGGGTACGATGTCGCGCATTCGAGAGGGCGGCAGATGAGCGATAAGACTTCCGTCCTCGCAACCGAGTGGCGACCGACGAGCATCCGGATGATGGTCAAGGCGCTGTCGTGGCGCGTCGTCGGTTCCGCCGATACCTTCGTTTTGTCGCTGCTGCTGCTGACTTTTGTCGCGCCCCTGCTTGGGATCGAGGTCAGCGGTCAGCACCATGCGCGGACCGCCGGCTACATCGCCGGGACCGAGTTTTTAACCAAGACCATCCTTTATTATCTTCACGAGCGGGTCTGGGCGCGGAGCGGGTGGAATGTCCGGCAGATCGGCAAGCGCCTCGACGAGGGCTATGGCCGAAACGGCACCAAGGCGGTGACGTGGCGCATTATCGGCTTCGTCGACACCGTCGTCCTGTCGCTGATCTTCACCGGCAGCGCGGGCATGGCGGTCGCGATCGGCGGGTTCGAGGTGCTGACCAAGATCGTGCTGTACGTTATTCACGAGCGCATCTGGGCGCGGCTGACCTTTGGCCTCGTCCGGCGATGATTGGCCTTGCGGTCGGCGACGCGCGACGCCACCCTTACCGCAATGACTGATCAACTCTTCGCCGACGACACGCCGCCCGCTGCGGTCGAGTATCGGGTGCTTGCGCGCAAATACCGACCGGGCGACTTTGCCGCGCTGCTCGGGCAGGACGCGATGGTGCGGACGTTGGGCAACGCCATCGCACGCGGGCAGTTGGCGCAGGCGTGGCTGCTGACGGGGGTGCGCGGTGTCGGCAAGACGTCGACCGCGCGGATTATCGCCAAGGCCTTGAACTGCATCGGCCCCGATGGCACTGGCGGGCCGACGATCGCTCCGTGCGGCGTGTGCGACCCGTGCGTTGCGATCGCCGCCGGACGCCACATGGACGTCATCGAGATGGACGCCGCGTCGAACACAGGCATCGACGACATCCGCGAGATCATCGAGGCGGTGCGCTACGCAGCAGTCTCGGCGCGGTATAAGATCTACATTATCGATGAAGTCCATATGCTGTCGAAGCAGGCCTTCAACGGCCTGCTCAAGACGCTCGAGGAGCCACCGCCACACGTTAAATTCATCTTTGCGACGACCGAGGTCGGCAAGCTGCCGGTCACCGTCCTGTCGCGCTGCCAGCGGTTCGACCTACGCCGCATCCCCGGCGACGTTCTCGCCGCGCACTTCGGGCGGATCGTCGAACTCGAAGGTGCTACTGCCGAGGCTGAGGCCTTGGCACTCATCGCCCGAGCGGCGGAGGGGTCGGTGCGCGACGGCCTTTCGATCCTCGATCAGGCAATCGCGCACGGGGCGGGGACCATTACGGCTTCGGCGGTTCGCGATATGCTCGGCCTGTCGGATCGTGGTGCCGTCCGCTCACTGATGGCGCTGCTGCTCGCGGGCGAGGCGGCGTCGGCGCTGTCGGCGTTTAAGGACAGTTACGACCTTGGCACCGATCCGGCGCAGGTGGTGCAGGAGTTGCTCGAACTCGTCCATACCGTCACCCGTGCCAAGGTTGCTGACGTGGACGACCCGGCAATGAGCGCCGAGGAGCGTGCTGTCGTCCACGACTGGGCGGCGCGGCTGTCGTTCGCCAATCTCCACCGCCTGTGGCAGCTGCTGCTCAAGGGTCTCGCCGAGGTCCGCTCCGCGCCGGTGCCGGTTCAGGCGGCCGAAATGGCGTTGCTCCGCATCATTCACGCCAGCTCGTTACCCGACCCCGCCGACCTTGTCCGCAAGCTGACCGAGCGTGGAGAGGACGGGGTCACGTCCCCGTTGCACGCATCGTCTGCGAGACCAAGCGCGACGCTTGAAGCATCCACGCCGCCAGTTGCAGTCATCCCGACCACAGTAACACCAGGCGTTGCAGCGTCGACCGATGGCGCGCGCCGAGATGACAACGAGACGGCGCCCACCGCGCTTCCCGCCGACTTCGCCGCCCTTGTCGCATTGATGGAGGAGTCGCGCGAACCGCGACTGGCGCATGCGCTCGCTGAACAGGTGCGGCTAGTCGACTATGCCCCGCCGACTTTGACCATCGTCGCGCCCACCGACCTTGGGCCGGGCTTTGCCGCGCAGTTGATGGCGGCACTGGCACGAGCGACCGGTTCGCGCTGGACAGTGACGCTCGCGCGGGCGGAGGATCATCACGGCGGTGCGCCGACGCTCCACGAGGCCGCCGCTGCGCGCGCGGCGGATGAGCGTAGCGCCGCCCTCGCCGACCCGCGTGTTCGGGCCATTCTTGCGGCCTTTCCCGACGCCCGATTGCTCGGTATCGATGCTGCCGACACGGGGCATGGCCCCGACGATGCCGATCACAGGAGTTCAGCCGATGCCTAACATGGACGACATTATGAAGATGGCGCAGGGCCTGCAGGACGACATGGCCAAGGCGCAGGCGAGCCTCGACGGCGTCGAGGTCGAAGGTGCGTCGGGCGGCGGTCTGGTCAAGGTCCGCGCGACCGCCAAGGGCCGCATCCTCGGGATCGACCTCGACCCGTCGCTGCTGAATACGAGCGATAAGGATATGCTCGAAGACCTGATCGTTGCCGCCTTCAACGATGCGAAGGGCAAGGCCGACGCCGCCGGTAGCGCGGTGATGCAGAAGATGACCGAAGGCCTGCCGCTGCCGCCGGGGTTCAAACTGCCGGGGATGTAGGGCGTCGGAGGGCGAGCGTGAGCGCCGCTCGCCGACTCCGGGGAGCCCGGACGGCGGGTCGGCGGACCTACCCCGCCGA
>JBBRQR010000066.1:0-11469 GCA_038226115.1 Sphingomonadales bacterium
ATGCCGTTGCGCGGTCGCGCGGACGCAGACGGCGGCGACCGCTGGCAGCAAAGGCCATGATCTCGGTTGCCAGCCAGAACAGATCGTCGGCGACGCTGGTTTCTGCTCCCACTGGCAACGAAACGCCGACCAACGCACAGGCGAGTCGTCCGCCGTAGTCGCGCATGAATGCGGCGAAATCGACCGTTTCGCCGCGCCGCAAACGGGCACAAAGTTCAGCAACCAACGGCCCGGCGACATCATCGATTATCGAACTGACGTATCGGCTGGAAAAAACCTGGAGCAGCTCACGCTTTAGGCGTTGCTGATCTGGGCCGTCCATGTTGATCAACGCGACCGGCCCGAAGACTTCGCTGATCAATGCTCCGAAGCTGCCGGGATCGTGGGAGTTGAAGCGATCGGGCGCGAGCAGGATGGCGCGGGCAAGGTCAGCATCGTTGACGACGTGGCCGATGCCCGGGACCCGGACGACCCGTCCCCACCGCCGCGTCGCCTCGAAAAACCAGTACATGACCGGTCGGTTGTGCCGAAACAGACGGCGTTCGGCGCGCGCTTCGGCGGCGGGCGGCGAACGTCGCATCGCTTAGACGGACGTTGTCGCGTCGATTAGCCAGTCGGGCGAGATCAACACGATCACGCCTTCGATCAGATGGTCGGCCCCGGTCAGAATGAGCAGCGCGACGACGACGAGCAGCCCGCCGAGAATGCGCTTGCCGCGACCGCCCGCTGACATCATCCGCCCGCGCCACTTCTTGAGGAGCGTCTGTGCGGCGAGCGAGATGACCAGCAGCACGGTCGCGATCCCCGTGCCGAATGCCGCCATCGTCAATGCGACAGCGCCAAGCTCGCGCCCCTGCGAGGCGAGGACCGTCGCCGCGCCCAGCGTCGGCCCGACACATGGGCTCCACACCAGCCCGAGCAGGACGCCGATCCCCGCCTGTCCGGCGACGCCGAAGCGGGCGAGCCCCCCTTGCCGCGCACTGGCCCAGTTGGCGACGGGAGCCATGCGCCGTTCGTTCCACGCCTGAATGGCGGGGACCAGAAGCGCCGCTCCGGCAGCGAGGAGCAGGACGGCCCCGACCCAGCGGATGCTGTCGCCGTCGATGCTCGTGCCTAGCGTCGCGACCGCGAACCCGACCCCGGTGAATGACGCGACCAACCCGGCGGCCAGCGCGAGCGGACCGAAGCGATGCGCCTGCGCCGCGCTGCCCAGCACGATCGGAACGAGCGGCAGAACGCACGGCGACAGGATCGTCAGCGCGCCCGCCGCGAAGGCGAGCACCGGGTTGAGCGCGGCGACCATTATCCGGCGGTCTTGGCCAGCAAGCCGTTGATCGCATCACGGTCGGTCTGGAATTCGAGCCGCCCGACTTCCGCCTTGCCGCGATAGGCGATCAATGTCCCCTGCTTGTGGACGCCGAGCGCCTGCCATTCGGGCTTCTGCTTGTCGTAATTGACTTCGAGAATCAGCAGCTTGGCATAAGCGGGGGCGGCGACAGCCTTCTTGATCGTGCGGTTCTGCGACGCGCACACGGGGCACCACCACGCCTTGACGTCGACGAGGATCGGGCGACCGGCGACCTGCGCGGCGGCAAAGCCCGCAGCGTCGTATGCGCGGACTTCGGCGGTGGTTGCCGGGGCAGCGATTGCGGTCAGGGCCATGATCAGCGGCAGAGCGATTCGAAACATCGGGGTCTCCTCAGGATGCCAGCGGGCGTAGTACCAGCGTGTTCGTGCGCCGTCGGGTCGCGGTTACAGCACGGACCTCAATCGAGGCGGCGTGACTGCGCGATGAGCGCCACCGCCGCCGCAACGATCAGCACGACGACCATTGGCCCGGCCTGCGCCGCGACTGCCGCCGCGCGGTCGCCACGCAGCAAGACCCCGCGCGCCGCGCGGATGAAATGCGTCAGCGGGAACACCTCACCGACCGTCCGCGCCCACCCCGGCAGTGCCTCGAACGGATAGAGGAATCCCGACAGGAGCATTGCCGGAAGGTAGAACGCTACCGCTCCCTGCAGCGCCGCCAACTGCGTCGGCGCGCGCGCGGCGATCGCGTGGCCGATGACCAGATGGGTCGCCGCGTAGAGCGGCAGCAATGCGACGAGGCCAATCACGCTCCCCCGCGCCGGAACCGAGAAGATCGTGACCGCCGCCGCCAGCACGAGGCAGCCCTGAAACGTGCCGAGAGCGACGTGCGGGATCAGCTTGCCCGCCAGCCGCTCGGCTCCGCGCAGGGGCAGCGCGAGCAGCGCCTCCCACGTCCCCGTCTCGCGTTCACGCGCGAGGCTCAACGTCCCGAGCATGATCGTCCCGATCATTACCGTCACCCCGATCAGCGCGGGTAGGAAGGTCCAGTCGGCACGCGCCGCCGGATTATACAGGCGGACAATCGTCAGTCCGGGACCGGGGGCGTTGGCGCGAATCGCGACCGCGCGCCAGTACGCGCCTTCGATCGCCGGAACCGCCGCTGCGACCAGCGCCGCATTGGTCGTGTCGACGATGATCCGCAACGGGCGCGGGGCCACCGTTAGCCCGGTGAAGCCCGACGGGATCGGCACCTCGACGCCAATCGTGGCGCGGCCGGCGCGGACCGCCGCCTCCGCGCCGCCGGGAGGCAGAACTTCGGCATCGACGCGTAGCCCCGGCTGGGTGCGGAGCGCCCCCACGACCGGGGTAGCGAGCGATGCCTCTTGGGCAGCGACCGCGACGGCGATTTCGGCTCCGGTCGGGCGGATCGCGAAGCCGAACAGCAATACCTGTAGCGCCGGGACAAGCAGCAACAGGGTGAAGGTGACGCGCGACCGGAGGAGCTGCAGCGTCTCGACCCGTGCGACGGCGGCGATCCGACGGAGGCTGCTCATAGTGCACCTTCGCCGAGGCGGGCGACGGCGTCTTCGAGGGTCGCGGCGCCGTGCTCGGCCGCGAGCGCGGCAGGGGTCGTCTGCGCGCCGGCACGGCCCTGATGATAGAGGATAACCTGCGGGCATTGCTCGGCTTCGTGGAGGTCATGGGTGCTGACGACGATGCCGTGGCCCGCCGCCGCCAGTTCGGCGAGCCAGCCCCAGATCGCGCGGCGGGTGGCGACGTCGAGCCCCGCCGTCGGTTCGTCGAGGAGAAGGAGCAGCGGCGCGTGGAGGACCGTTGCGGCGAACTGGACGCGGCGCGCCCAACCCCCTGACAACGAACCGAATTTCGTTGCGGTCACGGTCTGGAGCCGATGGCAAGCGACCGATGCGGCGACCACGCCTTCCCGATTAGGTAGGTTGTAGACGTCGGCGTAGAAACGGAGGTTCTCGGCGACGGTCAGGTCGCTATAGAGCGCAAGCCGTTGACTCATATAGCCAATCCGCTGCCGCCGCGCCGCCGTGACCTCGCCTACGGGAATGCCGAGCACCTGCCCGTTTCCCGCGTCGGGGCGGAGCAGCCCCGCCAGCATCCGCAGCGTCGTCGTCTTGCCGCCGCCGTTTGCACCGACAAGCCCGACCACCTCGCCGCGCCGGACGCGGAGGGTGACGCCCTCGACGACAGTGCGTTCGCCGAATATCTTTTTAAGATCAACAACTTCAACGAGCGGCTCAGCGGTGTTCATAGATGAACCCGGAATGGTAGTGCTTCGACGCTTCGGCCCCCAGGACCAGGACGCGTGCCCCGGCGGCGAGGCCGTTCCGAAGCTGCGCCAACGCCAGCCAGATCGCCGCCGATCCGGTGTTGCCGTGACGATCCGCCGTGACCACCATGCGGTTGCGGGGGATCATGAGATGATCGGCCACGAGGTCGCCGATCCGCCCGCTAACCTGATGCGGAATGACGTGGTCGGCGTTGGCAGGCGCGCAGCCGAGCGTGGTCGACATGGCCGCTCCGGCGTCGAACAAGCGGTGCCCGGTCGTGCGAATCGCGGCGAAATCGTGGTCGAATTCGCGGCCGCTCGCCACGCGGCTGATACCGGGGGGGCGGTCGCGCCCGATGCCGCCGAACCATGACGCGGTTATGGCGGGCGATCCAGCGCGCGCGCCGCCGAGGATGACCGCGCCCGCGCCGTCGCCCATTTGCATCATGTTGACGACCTGACCGAGATTGCTCAGCCGCCGGGGGTCGAAATACTGCGTTCCGGTTTCCGACCCGACGATGGCGACGGGGTGCGCCGGGTCGGCGGCGATCAGCCCGCCCGCAATCATCAGCGCGTTGCCGAAGCCGGTGCACGCCTGTCGGAGTTCGACGGTCGGGCCGTCGAAGCCGAGGATGTCGGCGACGCGAGCGACGTTGGGCGGAAGCGCCTGCGCCGGGGTGGCCGTGTGAGCGATCAGATAGCCGAGGTCGCGCGGTTGCAGCCCCGCTGCAGCCAACGCCGAGCGAATGGCTTCGGCGGCAAGGTCGGGGTTCGTATGACCGGGGCGCGGCGCCTCGACGGCGGCGGTGAAGTCGCGCCCGATGTGGCGGTGGGTGATCCCGAGTGAGCGCGCCAGCGCTCGCGCCGACGGGGCGCCGTCGAAGCGGAAACGGTCCACCATTATCGCAATCAACGCGTCGCTCTCGACGGGGTCGCCGGGGACCGCCCACCCCGTGCCGAGAACCGCCAGCGGTCGCGTGCTGTGCCACGTGGGGGCGTCGCTCATCGTGGGAACAGGCCGACCGGAAGCGACCGCAGATCGCGATCGAGGCGATCGGGATCGACACCCAGCGTCTCGAACGCGGCACCACCCAGAAGCAGGACATCGGCGAGGGCCACCCGCGCCGCGCCGCCGACGGTGCGGAGCAGGCTAGCCTCACCTGTCGCCGCCGCGAGTTGCCGCGACAGGCGAACGTGGCGCGCCTCATCGCGGTGAATGCGCGACAGGATCGGCGCAACGATCGGCGTCGCGGCGAGCGGGCGACCGGACTGGAGGAGGCGGCTCAGCAGCGTGCAGACGGCGGCGTCGGTCGCCGCGATCCGCGCGAGACGAACGGCGGGTCCGTCGCGCCCGAGATCGATGTGGAACCGCCGCGCCGCGCGCCGGGTCGCCGCTGTTTGCGGATCGGCAGGCAATGCCGCGATCAGACCGGCGATCAGCGCATCGTGCACCCGCTCCTCGGCCGCGACCGTCGCAAGCATCGCGGCGGCGGTGCGATCGGTCGCCGACGCCGCCAAGCCGTCGAACGCGAGCGCCGCCGCTTCTTCGCCGCAACCGAGCAGTGGCAGCAGCACGGCCAATGCGGCAGCATGCGGCGGCGATAGGATTATGGCCGCCACTACCGGGGATGAATCAGGCACTGTCGGTCCAAAGCAGCGCGCCGAGTGGCGGAGACGCCTAGCGGTCATTGCAGTGATCCTATCCTGGCCGACGTGCGTCGCCAAAAAGTGAATTCGGTGCCACGCAGCATCGGGTTACAGCGTGGCTGACTAAGGCGAGATCGTTGGCGTCAGCTTCTCCACGTTCCTGTTCACCGGATAGCTGCAGCTCGGCCGCGGCCTTCCGCGACAGTCAGGGCGCACCAAATATCGCAATCATCGCAACGCGAATCGGGGTTAGGCACGCCCGTGACATTGCCTAACACCATAAAATCGTCGTCGGAGTTTGGAGACGAAAAATAATCAGCAGGAAGACGCCTAGGCCACAATTGGGCGATCGTTATGGCGGGGCCTTCTCGTCGAGACCGCGCCTCTCAGATTAATGTGTCCCGACCCTGAGTACTTGCGACCAATTCGAACAGCACAGCGCTTTCGCCGGATAAATGGGGCAACGGCAAACCATGCGCGGCCAGCCAGCGACCGGGAAAATGCTGTTCTTCATTGGCATTGGCGGTCCTGGTGGAACGCGATGCGCGATCCGAACTTGCGAGCAGGCGGACGACCATATGAGGGATATCGGCAACCATCGGCAGCTTCAGCGGGCTCTCTCGCCCGTTCCGCGACGGCTCTGTCCGCGTAACAAGCAGAAGAAAGTGACGGGCCTCGCCGTGAGCCTGCCACCGCAAACCGTCGCTACCTTCACCAAGCCACATTGCGGTGTTGTGCAATGTGTCACGGAGCAGCTTGAAGTGAGTTACCCAATGGGTGAGCCGTTCGCGCTCGTCTGCGCCGAGGCGATCGGGGGCAAGTTCGATACCGAAATGGCCCGGCAGCGCTATCATCGCCCGGAAATCCAGCGATTGTGTCCGTCCTGTCGCATGCGAGGGGCTCGCACCGACATGAGCCCCCATCATCTCGGGTGGCATGAAGTGTAGAAATCCGCGCTGGATCGGGATGCGGCTGACGGCGTCGATGTTATCGCTGGTCCAGAAACGGTCGGCGCGCGCGGCGAATCCGGCGTCGATCCGCCCGCCACCTGCCGCGCAGGCTTCCATCTCGACCTGCGGGAACGCAGCGCGGAGTCGATCCCATAAGGCATATGTGGCGCGAACTTGCGCTGTGGCGCTGCCGCACCCGTCGGCGCCAGAGACCGGGGCGAGGGCGCGGTTGTGATCCCATTTCAGATACGAAATCGGAAGTTCGCGAAGAAGCGATGAAAGCGCAGCGAACAGGTGGGCGCGGACCTCCTCGCGGGCCATATCAAGGACGAGTTGGTGGCGCGCCAAGGGAAGGGGGGCAACCTCGGTTGCGCCCAAAACCCAATCGGGATGCTGACGATAAAGGTCGCTGTCGGGGTTGACCATCTCCGGTTCGACCCACAGCCCGAATTCCATGCCAAGCTCTTTGACGCGCTGGGCGACGGGTGCCAGCCCGCGCGGATAGCGCACTGGGTCGGCGCTCCAGTCGCCAAGCCCCACCCGGTCGGTCGTGCGTCCGCGGAACCAGCCGTCGTCGAGCACGAAGCGTTCGACCCCAAGCGCCGCCGCGCTTTCGACGAGTGCGATCATTCGCCCCTCATCATGGTCGAAGTAAACACTTTCCCAGCTGTTAAAATGGACCGGGCGGGGTTTGAGCTCGCGTGACCGACGGCCAGAACGGATGGCCTCGTGGAAGCCTTGGATTGCGCCGTTGCGCCCGTTTCCCGAGTAACAGGCGATCACGTCGGGCGCGGACAATGTTTCGTCAGACGCCAGGGTAATCTCACCGGGGCCGTAGGTCGCACCGAGCAATACCGCCCAGCCATCCGCACCGACGGGTTCGACGGCCAGTCGGTGATTGCCGCTCCATGCTAGTTGAGCAGCCCAGACATCGCCGCGATCCCAGTCCGACCCTTCGCCAAGCACGAAGAGACCCGGCGGGCCGCCATGCCCGGTCAGTCCGGCGCGTTGTTCGCGGTACCAACCCTGCGCCGGCATCGGCTCACAATGTTCGACCATCTCGCCGTTGTGCCGCCCGCTGAACGATACAATTGTCTTGGCGTGAGGCGGCAACGGCAGCACGGCGGCAAGCTTTTCCACCGATAACGGCGCATCGCCGATGTTCCGCAGTGTCGTGGCGATGCGAAGGCACGCACCTTGCGGTGCGATCGCGACGATGACCTCGACACCGCAGCTTTCATCGCACAGGACGGCGTCGAACGTCGTCGCGGTGATGGCCACCGAAATGACTTTCAATCGCTGTCCGGCTTGTCGCCCGTCACGATGACAGCGCACGCCTGGCGGACCGAACCAACCGAAGCCTGAGGTCGGCACCACCGCCATCGGCACCTCGGTATCGAGCGAAAACGTCGTGCGGGTCTGCGTCGAGGACTGCGGCGGAAGCGGCCCGGAATCGATCTTCGTGCCCCAGTGGCGCCACACCAAGTCGTTGTCAGCGGTGATCTCGACAACAAAGCTGAATTCGTCGGTCGAGATGATATGGCGCGCAGCCTCAACCAAGAACTGCAACTCCCGCCGGCGGCATTATGCGTGACCCGATAATGACATCGCCGCATACCGTCGCGGGCAACTCTGCCGATGATGCGCCATAGTTGAACGCGAAACATCGATCTGCCGTGCGACGAAGCCTGACGCTCGCTGGCAAGTCGTGCGTCGTCAGCCCCGCCTCGTTCGCGGCTCGTTTCAGAAGGATCGACGCCAGCGGTTCCGTCGGCCACGTTGCTAGGTAACGCACATTGCCGTGCCGCCACGATGCAGCCGTCCCGTCATGCGCCACCAATTCCGCTTCTGCCTGCCCCTCGACATGCTCCAGCCATTGCTCGATTCGGAAGCCATCGCCGGAATGAAATAAGCCCGGTCGCAAACTTTCGACGCGCGACACGGTCGCTGGCAAAAGCTGCCGGAAGGTCCCCGGCGGCAAGCCATCGGGAATAGCGAAATCCATCGTCTTACTGCCGCTGCGCGGGCCAATCACGATCGGTCCCGCGAACTGCGCCAGCCGATCGATAAGCGGGTCTTCGACAATCGGCAGGCAGGGTATTACGACCATCGCATAATCGTCGAGCGTCGCGTCGGGCGGCAGTATATCGACATTGAGACCCAGTTTGCGAAGGGCGGAATAGCAGGCGAACGCGGCCCACAGCGCGGAAAACCCGGCACCCTGTGGTTGGATGTCGGTCACCCATTCGCTCTGGTATGAAAAGATCAGCGCCACCGTCGGCGTCGGTGCGCCCTGCCGACCGAGCATCGTGATTTCACCGGCGACCTTCTGGACTTCGGCCAATGCCGGAGCCGCGACACTGTCGGGCCGCAACAGCCCGGCGTGCATCTGCTCCTGTGCGAACGGGGCCTGTCGCCAACGGAAATACGCGACCAGTTCCGCTCCATGCGCCATTGCCTCGAGCGTCCACAACCGGACCATTCCAGGTAGCGGTGCCGGGTTAAACCGCGCCCAGTTCACCGGCCCTGGCTGCTGCTCCAGCACCCACCAGCGCCCCTGTGGCGTGCATCCGCGATACAGATCGTGATGAAACGCGGCGATGTCAGGATGCCCCTGCCGCGCGTAGGCGACCTTGTCGTCCTCGCTGAAGCGAAAGCTTTCGAGAAAACCGAGCGGGTAACTGTCCCAGCCCGCGACATCGAGATCGCGCGCTACCGCATGATGATCGAAGCCGGTGTAGAAACCCATGAAGTTGTGAATGATATCACGCCCAGGCGACGCATCGCGGACGATCGCCACTTGGGCGGCGTTAAACGCGACCACCTGATCCGAGGAGTATCGCCGGAAGTCGAGCCAGTGCGCCGGATTAGCCTCGGTAACGGTGTCGTTCGGAAGCTCGATCTCGGCGAAGGAGCGATATTCCATGCTCCAAAAGACATTGCCCCACGCGCGGTTGAGCGCGCCGATGTCATCGTGGCGCTCCGCCAACCAGATCCGAAACCCGTCGCGCGCCGCCTCCGAAAAGCTGACCGTCGTGTTGTGGCAGCCATACTCATTGTCGATCTGCCACGCGACGACCGCCGGATTGCGCCCGTAGCGGTCGGCCACTGCGCGCGCGATCCGTCCGGCTTCGGCGCGGTAGCCGAGATGACTGAAGCAGTAATGGCGACGCGATCCAAACTTGCGCGGTCGTCCCTCGGCATCGAGCGCCACCATTTCGGGCATGCGGTCGATCAGCCATTTGGGCGGCGTGGCCGTCGGCGTACACAGGATAATCGACAGTCCCGCAGCTGCAAGCGTGGCGACCGCGCGATCAAGCCAAGCCCAGTCGAATTCGCCCGGTTCGGGTTCGATCCGACTCCATGCGAATTCTCCAACGCGCACCCGCGTGAGCCCCGCCGCGACCATCCGCCGAGCGTCTTCTGCCCAGACTGCGTCGGGCCAGTGTTCGGGGAAATAACAGGCGCCGAGTTGCATTATTGCGCCTTATCGCGAAAGTGGCGTCAAGTATTGCGTTGCAATGAGCGCTTCACGCTGGACCCGTCAACCGGGCACCGGACGCATGAAGCGCCGAAATGGGTGGGGCTGCGACGCAATGACTGACGGAACGACCAAGGCTGGCCAAATTCTGATCGCGCTGATTTTGATGGCTGTGATCGCGCTTGCCACCATTCTTACTGTCCGCCGTGGCGAGCGACGGCACGATGGTTCGGCGCGCGATGTCTATCTTGCGGGCAACGGGCTCAACTGGTTGTTTATCGCCGGCTCGATCACCCTCACCAATCTTTCGACCGAACAGCTTGTCGGCATGAACGGCAACCAGATGCTGCTGCTGGCGTGGTGGGAGTTGGCGGGTTTCGTCGGGCTGCTGATTCTCGCCTTCGTTTTCGTGCCAATTTACTACCGATTGCGCTGCACGACGGTAACACAGCTACTGGAGCAGCGTTACGGTGGAGGCAATATTCGCACACTCATTAGCGCGCTATTCCTCGCCGGGAATATCTTCGTATATCTACCGGCCGCACTCTATAGCGGAGCTTTGTTCCTGAAGTTCATGCTCGGTGTCGATTGGCCGCTTTGGTATTTCGCTGCGCCGATCGCTGTGACGGCGGCGCTTTATACGATCGGCGGAGGGCTGAAGTCGGTCGCAGTTATGGATACTTACGCCGGGATCGGTGTCCTCGCGATCGCGATTTTGGTCGTCTATCTCGCAATGGCGGCGATCGAGTTCGATTTCAGCGGTATTCCGGCGGAGCGGCTGACGATGGTCGGCGCGATTCATTCGCCCATCCCGTTCCACACGCTGTTTACCGGCATGATTTTCATCCAGATTTTCTATTGGTCGACCAATCAGAACATTACGCAAAAAGCGATGACGGCGCCCAACGTCGGTGAGGCCCAGCGCGGCATCCTTGCTGCGGCGGCGATCCGTATCCTGATCATCCCGGCGATCGTCGTGATTCCCGGCGTCGCGGCGTATAAGCTGTTCGGCAATGTCCACGACGCCGCCTACGGACGGCTGGTCGGCCTCGTGTTGCCTCGGTGGCTGTCGGGCGCATTCGCCGCAATGATGGCGAGCGCTGTGATCGCGCACACGGCGTCGATCCTGAACAGCTCGGTCGCGCTATACGCTGTCGACCTGCATGCCAAATTCATCCGTCCAGTAAAAAACCACTGGCGCCTGTCGGCCATCGTCTCGACCGTGCTGACGATAAGTTCCGTGATCCTGATGCAGCTGTTTGAGAGCGCACAGTCGATCATCAACCTGCTCCAGAAGTTGAATGGACTGCTGTCGATGCCGATCCTGTCGGCCTTTGTGGTCGGATTGTTTTTCCGCGGTGTCAGCGCCGGTTCGTCGATCGCCGGCGTGTTGTGGGGAGTCAGCCTCTATGCGCTCTACACGTTCGTGCTTGAGCCGGCGGGCTTGATTACATGGCATTATATCGATTTCATGGTTGTCACATTGGCGTCATCGATTCTGGTCGCACTGCTTGTTGCTTGGGCAACGACGGGGGAACGACCCAGATGGGCGGGATTCGCCGTGTTTCGTGGCGCGCCGTCGCAGCAGGTGACCGAATAGAACCGGATCCTTGCGCGCGACGGATACGACCCACCGTCGAGCTAAGGTACTGAGAACAGGCGGGAGAAGCGAATGACTGATCAGCGGGTCGGTATCGGCCAAATCATCGCCTTCGGTACCGTTCAACTACCGCTGGGCGCGATCGCCTTGCCCGTCGCCATCTATCTGGCGCCGCTTTACG
>JBBRQR010000067.1:0-11363 GCA_038226115.1 Sphingomonadales bacterium
GCGATGACGATCAGGCCGGGGACGCTCGCGTACCACGGGCCGTAATTCTGGCTGTGCTGTGCGCCCACGCGGCTCGCCGATCCGTTGGGGCCGCGAAACACCATCGGGCAGCGCATCTGGCCGCCGCTCATATAATTGGTTTTCGCCGCCGAATTGACGATGTGATCGATCGCCTGCATCGCGAAGTTGAAGGTCATGAACTCGACGATCGGCTTCAACCCGCCCATCGCCGCGCCGGTGCCGAGGCCGGCGAAGCCGTATTCGGTGATCGGCGTGTCGACGACGCGCGCGGGGCCGAACTCCTCAAGGAGGCCCTGCGTGACCTTGTATGCCCCCTGATACTCGGCGACCTCCTCGCCCATGACGAACACGAGCGGATCGGCGCGCATTTCCTCGGCCATCGCATCGCGGAGCGCCTCGCGGACGGTCTGGCGGTGGCTTGGGCCGGGGGTGTCGGGTTCCACACGCAGGCTGGCGGGGGCTTCGCCGGGCTTGGCGGAGACGGCGACGGGAGTCGAGGCGGCGGCAACAGCAGTGGCTTCGTCGGACCCCTGCGTATGGCCTGATCCATTCCCGGTGGCGACCGACTGCGCCGTTTCCGGGGCGGCGGAGGTCGTTGCGGGCTGCTCTGTGTCGCTGGCTCCCGTCATTACAGGAGCGCGCTGAACCGCGTTGGCTAGGGGAGTAGCGGCGGCCGCAGCGGCATCCTCCCCCTCGCCCGCGATCGTTGCGATCAATGTCCCGACCTTTACCGCGTCGGTTCCGGCGGCGACGTGAAGTTTGGCGACGATCCCGCCTTCGTCGGCCTCGAGTTCCATTGTCGCCTTGTCAGTTTCGATCTCGGCGAGGATGTCGCCGGGTTTGACGGTATCACCCTCGGCGACGAGCCATTTGGCCAGCGTCCCCTCCTCCATCGTCGGCGACATCGCGGGGAGTTTGATTTCGATCACGCGTAGCTTCCCACCAGCACGTCGGTAAATAACTCGCGCGCATCCGGCTCTGGGGCGCTTTCGGCGAAGTCGGCGGCGTCGGCGACGATCGCGCGGACTTCCTTTTCGAGGTCCTTGAGCGCTGCCTCGTTGGAGGCACCGGCGGCGAGGATGTCGCGCTTGCAATGCTCGATCGGGTCGGATTTCTCACGCATCGCAGCGACTTCCTCACGGCTGCGGTATTTCGCCGGGTCGGACATCGAGTGGCCGCGATAGCGGTACGTTTTCATCTCGAGCAGGATCGGCCCCTTGCCCGAGCGGACCCAATCGACGGCGACGTCGGTGGCGCCGCGCACCTCGCACACGTCCATGCCGTCGACCTGGAGGCCGGGGACGCGGAAGCTCTCACCGCGACGAAACAGCTGATCCTCCGACGACGCGCGGTTGACGCTCGTCCCCATGGCATACTGGTTGTTTTCGATGATGTAGATGACCGGAAGCTTCCACAGCTCGGCCATGTTGAAGCTTTCGTAGACCTGGCCCTGGTTCGATGCGCCGTCGCCGAAGTAAGTCACCGCGAGGCCACCGTCGTTCTTGTATTTGTGGGCAAAGCCGAGGCCAGTGCCGAGTGGAACCTGTGCTGCGACGATGCCGTGGCCGCCGTAAAACCCGTGCTCGACCGAGAACATGTGCATCGACCCGCCCTTGCCCTTGCTGATCCCGGCGTGACGCCCGGTCAATTCGGCCATGACAACCTTCGGGTCGATGCCGGCGGCGATCATGTGGCCGTGATCGCGGTAGCCGGTGATGACGCTGTCGGTTTTGTTAAGCGCCGACTGGACGCCGGTGACGACCGCCTCCTGGCCGATGTACAAATGGCAGAAGCCACCGATCAGCCCCATGCCGTACATCTGCCCGGCACGTTCCTCAAACCGGCGAATGAGAAGCATTTCGCGATAGAAGGCGAGGAGCTCAGCATTGGTAGCAACGTACCGTTTTGGTACTTTCGGGCGCTCACGGAGCGGCGAAATTGGCTCGACGGCAGCGATTAACTTGGCCATACGGCGCGGTTCCCGGAAGTTCGCGATACGTGCCTATACGCCGTTAAGACCAACGATCAATCGGAAACGCGCCTATTTGGCGTCTGGTAGCGGTAGAATAACCTCATCGGACCGTATTGTCCCCAGATCGCGCCTTACAAGTTCGTCGGCGAGATCGTGATCGACGTGGCGTGGATCGAGCAATGCCACCTGTCGCGCGAGGGCGATCTTTTCCGCCGCGACACGCGCTGCTTCGCCAGTCACTGCCACATGCTGCGCCTTGTAGCTCTGCCACGCGATAAGCCCGGCATTGCCCGTCACGGCGTGAACGGCAAAATAAACGATGGTGACGACACAAGCCGTTGGCAGCAGCGCAGCACGGGCAAGCGAAAGGGGGTGGGCACGGTCGAACACCAAGCGTTTAGACCATGACCATCGCGATGGTTCAAGCAGCCAATTTTTACTCAGTGGAGCCATCAGCGCAGAATGGCGCGTCCAGCATAACGTGCCGTGTCGCCCAGTTCCTCCTCGATACGGATTAGCTGGTTGTATTTCGCCAGCCGGTCGGAGCGGGCAAGGCTGCCGGTCTTGATTTGGCCGCAGTTCGTCGCGACCGCGAGGTCGGCGATCGTCGAATCCTCGGTTTCGCCCGACCGGTGCGACATCACGCAGGTGTAGCGCGCGCGGTGTGCCATTTCGACAGCCTGCAGGGTCTCGGTCAGAGTGCCGATCTGGTTAACCTTGACCAGCAGCGAGTTGGCAAGGCCCCGCCCGATGCCGTCACGCAAGCGGTCAGGGTTGGTCACGAACAGGTCGTCGCCGACGAGTTGGTGCGTTGCGCCCAATTTTTCGGTCAGCGCCTTCCACCCGGCGAAATCGTCCTCCGCCATCCCGTCCTCAATCGACAGGATCGGATATTTGGCGGCGAGTTCGGCGTAGTAAGCGACCATTTCGTCGGCCGTGAGGGTGCGCCCCTCCCCTGCAAGAACGTACTTCCCGTCACGATAGAATTCGGTGGCGGCGGAATCGAGCGCGAGCATGACGTCGTCGCCGGGGCGATATCCCGCCGCCTCGATCGACGCCATGATGAAGTCGAGCGCAACCGCCGGCGACGCGAGGTTCGGCGCAAAGCCGCCTTCGTCGCCGACCGAGGTCGATAGCCCGGCGTCCGAAAGGCGCTTTTTGAGCGTGTGGAAAATCTCCGCCCCCCAGCGCACCGCTTCGGCGAGGGTGTCCGCCCCGACCGGCATGATCATGAATTCCTGAAAGTCGATCGGGTTGTCGGCGTGGGCTCCACCATTTATGATATTCATCATCGGTACCGGCAGGATATGCGCCGAGACACCGCCGACGTATTTGTGAAGCGAAATGCCGCGCGCATCCGCCGCCGCCTTGGCGACGGCGAGGCTAACGCCTAGAATCGCATTTGCCCCGAGACGCGCCTTGTTCGGCGTGCCATCGAGCTCGATCATCGCTGCGTCGATATCGCCCTGATCTTCGGCGTCCATCCCGCTAAGCGCGTCGAAAATCTCGTTGTTGACGGCGGCACAGGCCTTGAGGACTCCTTTGCCGCCATATCGGCTCAGATCGCCGTCGCGCAGTTCGACCGCTTCGTGCGCTCCGGTCGATGCCCCCGACGGGACACCAGCGCGTCCGACGCTGCCGTCGTCGAGAACGACTTCGACCTCGACGGTCGGATTGCCCCGGCTGTCGAGAATCTGGCGAGCGTGGATATCGACGATTACGGTCATGGCGGCAGCTCCGAAGGATCGGGCGGGGTCGTAGCCGTTGCGGCGCGCGGCGACAACGTCACGGTTTGTTGCGCCGCGAAACCAGGGCCTCGCTTCGCTTCCGTAACGGACTTGCACGACGGCGGAACCGGGTTAAGCGTGTGACGTTGGGAAAAGAAATCATCCGGGCCGGTGCGCCCCCGACGAAAGGCCAGTGAATGACCAGCGATACGACGTCAGCGGGAATGCCCGCTATCGCCTCGACGCCCGGTGCGCTCGACGGCGCGGCGGTACAACTGGGCAAGGCCGCGACTGGTGTGAAGTCGCTGGTTGTTGACAGCAAGGCGCAGGTGGCTTCGACCCTTGGCGGGCTGGCCGACGCGGTTCGCGATATTGCGACGAAGCTCGATGGCAATGGCGCGGCACCGCTAGCAGGGTATGTCCATAGTGCGGCCGATTCAGTTGCCGACTGGGCCGCTACGGTTGAACACAAATCAGTCGACGAACTGGTTGACGATGCGCGGAGTCTTGTCCGGTCAAACCCAGCGCTTGCGGTCGGCCTCGCGGTTGCCACCGGCTTTGTCGTTGCCCGAATTGCCCGGTCCGGGCGATGATGCCGCCTGAGACAACCGATGTGTCGATAACCGATCTGCTGCGGCGGCTTGTCGACGACGGCAATCATCTCGTGCGAACCGAGATTCGACTGGCCAAGGCAGAGGTGCGTGAGAACGTCGTTGCCGCAAAAAGCGGGGCTTTGTTCATTGCTGTCGGCGCATTCCTTCTCATGGGAGCGATGTTCACCTTGCTTGGCGCGGCAGTCGGCTTTTTGACGCCGGTTGTTGGAGTTGGTTGGGCGGCCGCCATCGTCGGTGGCGTCACCCTTATCGTCGGCGGAGCGATGATTGCGACTGGCGGGCGGAAATTGCAGGCCACTCGCATGCTTCCCGACCGTGCCGCGGCGTCGATCCGACGCGATGCTCAAGCCATCACAGGAGCCGAATAGATGCAGAGCGACGCAAGGCTTTATGAAGTCGAAGCAGCGGCGACCCGTGACCGTATCGCGGCGACGATTGATGATTTGCAGGAGCGCCTGTCGCCGAAGGCTCTCGTCGATGGCGCCCTTGATTCGTTGAATTCAGTGCGGTCGCGAGCGGTGGCATCAGTGCGCGACGCTGCTGTAGGTCACCCGATTGCGCTTGGCGCGGTTGGGTTGGCCGTCGGGCTCGGTGTTCTCGCTAGCAGCCGTGTCGCGCGGGCGAAGGTTGAATATGGCGATGCCTATGCCGCTTATGCCGATTACGACGACAGCTATGCAGCTAACCTTGCAGAAGGCGAACCGGCGCATGGCAAGGGTCGGGCTCAGCTTGACGCTATTCAGCACGAGGCAACTGCAACCGTCGGCGATAACCCCCTCGCTGTTCTCGCAATTGGGTTGGCGGCGGGCGCGCTGATCGGCGCCATCGTTCGCGTCAGCGCCGTTGAGGTGGAGTTGTTCGGCGAAGCTCGGGGTCGTCTAAGCGCAGCCGGCGACGCGGCTGTCGCCGCCGCCGGACGCGAGTTTGACGCGAAGCACCTTTCCATAGCCGGTGGGACCGCTGGGATTACCGAGCGCCTAACCGGGTCGGTTGTGGCCGTACTCATCGCAGCGGGAGCCGCACTACTGCGCCCGGTCACGCCGGGTTCACGTGCCTGAGGGCATCACTGCAACCAGGCGAACCGCCTTGACTAATTTGGAGCCAACGATGCGGCGGGTGATAATCGGCGTGATTGCAGCAGCGGTGACTGGACTTGTGCCGACATCTGGAATGGCGGAGACAACGGCGGTTGGTGCGGCAAGTTCGACCGAGTCCGCTGCGGCTGGGAAATTCATTTCGACACTCGCAGACAAGGTGTTTGCGGTCCTTAAGGAAAATCAGTCGAAGGGCGCGACGAAGGCCAAGTTCCGCGGCCTGCTCAAGGAAAACTTTGCCGTCGATACGGCCGGGGCAAAACTGATCCGCCGGTATCGCAACCAGATCACCCCCGTTCAATTGGCGGCGTATCAGTCGGCGCTGCCCGACTATGTCGTCAACGTCTACGCGGATCGCCTGATCGCCTATGGTGATGCGACAGTTAAGGTCGTGCGGACACAGGCCCACGGTTCGACCGGCAACGTCGACGTTTTTTCGCACATCGTTGTTCCGGGCAAGAAAGAACTCGATATCATCTGGCTCGTCGAAAAAGGCGCAGGCGGCAAGTGGCTCATCGACAACGTCACCGTATCCGGTGTTAATATGAGTTTGACGCAGGAGGCTGACTTCTCGGCCTTTATCGCCAAGAACGGCTTTGATGCTCTCGTGGCTATGATGAAATCCTCGAATGCTCGAACCGCATGAGGCGACCATGAGCGGCGCCCTGCTCGACACAGCGGCCGCCGCCTATATCGACCCAAGCGCCCAGCTTTACGGTCGCGTCGTGTTGGGCGAAGGTAGCTCGGTCTGGTGCAACGCCGTGATGCGAAGCGAGGCCGCGCATATTTCGATCGGGGCGTTCACCAACATCCAAGATTTCGTCATGGTTCATACCGATCCGGGCGGGCCGGTGATCGTCGGCACGCATTGCTCGATTACCCACCATGCGACGCTGCATGCCTGCACGATAGGTAATCATGTTCTCGTGGGCATTAACGCAACTGTTTACGGCGGCGCGGTGATCGGCGACAATTCGATCGTTGGGCAGCATGCTTATGTCCGCGACGGAACAATTGTGCCGCCGAATTCGGTCGTAGTCGGCTCGCCGGCAAAGGTCATCCGCACGGCAAACAACTGGATCGCAAACCGGTTGAATGCTTTATTCTATCATCGCAACGCCCTCGCCTACTCGTCCGGTGACCACCGCGCGTGGGACGGCAGTGAATTCGAAGATTGGGCGGGACGGACGATGGCCGCTGTTCAGGCCGAATTCGCCGCGCTACATCCCGCCGTATGAGCCTGCTTCACCTCGTTTTCGGCGGTCGCGTGACCGACCCCCGCACCCTCGACTTCGAGGATCCGACCAAGCTCGATGTCGTTGGTATCTTTCCTGATTATGCGAGCGCAGAAGCCGCTTGGCGCGCCAACGCCCAGCGCACCGTCGATGATGCGGCGATGAAATATGTCGTTGTCCACCTGCACCGGATGCTGGAGCCGGAAGCGCACTAGGCAAAACGACGTGCCAGCGGTCGTGCCGCGATGAGGCCGACAACGAATCCGCCGATGTGAGCCCAAACCGCAACACCACCCCCGCCGGTATTGAAAGCGAGTGCAGTGAGGAACTGCAAGGCAACCCACGTCGCTAAATACCACAGAGCGGTACTTACCTCACCTGGGATTGCCACGCCGAGAATGCGGCGGGTTGCGATCCGCCGCCGTGCAAAAAGCAGAGCATAGGCGGCAAAGACTCCGGCAATTGCCCCGCTTGCGCCGACGACTGCGACGAGCGAGGCGGGCGCAACCGCCAGCTGAAGCAGGCCACCTGCGATTCCGCCGAGCAGGTAAAGCGCGGCGAATCGAATCGGGCCAGCAACCGCCTCGACATGACGCCCGACCCACAGCAGAAACGACATGTTTACAGCCAGATGCAACCACCCGGCATGAAGAAACAACGAAGTCACTAACGTCAGCACTGCTGGAACGTCACTTGGGCCGGCCGCAAGGACACCACTTACGCGCGCCGGTATCAGCCCGGCATGCCGCGAAATCGCTTCGCCTATAGTTCCACCACCGAACGCGGCCACGATCTGGATGACCACGCACATCGCGATGATCGCGCGAGTAACGACGGGCGCAGCCGGCGCGAACGACGCGCCGCCGAACCCGCCTTCAGGCTTCAAATGAACTCGACCTTTGCGATCGTGTAGTATTTGTCGCCCGACGGGGTAGTCACCTCGACCTCCTCATCGAGCCGCCGCCCGATCAGCGCACGCCCGAGCGGTGACGAGTAGCTGATTCGTCCGCGCTTGGCGTCGGCTTCGGTCTGGCCGACGATCTGATACGTGATCGGCTTCTCATCCTCGTCGATCAGCCCGACGGTTGCGCCGAATACGACCTTGTCGCCCGACAGCGTCGTCGGGTCGATGACGACGGCGCGCGCGAGCTTGTCCTCAAGGTCCATCGTCTGCGCCTCGATATGCCCCTGCCGCTCCTTGGCAGCATGGTACTCGGCGTTTTCCGACAGGTCGCCATGGGCGCGAGCGGTCTCAATGTCCTCGACGTTCTTGGGGCGCTCGACCTCCTTGAGGTTGCGCAGGGTAGCCATCAGCTCGGCATGCCCTTCCGCGAGCATCGGATATTTGTCGACGGTGGCCATCAATCACTTTCCTGTACAACGCGGCGCGCCCGGTGGAGGACCCACCGCTGACGGGGAATTCTCTGGCCGAGGCTAATCAAGCGCAGAATAGTATGACTGGAGCGAGCGCACTTCAAGCGGTCGTACCTTCAACGCGGCAATCGCCTGCGTTGCCGCGACCGACGCCGACGCCGTCGTATACGACGGCACCCGTGCATAGAGCGCCGACGCGCGGATCGACGTCGAATCCCGAATCGACTGCACGCCCTCGGTGGTGTTGACGATCAGCGCGACGCCGCCATCCTTGATTCGGTCGACGATATGTGGCCGCCCCTGCTGGACTTTGTTGACCCGCCCGACGGCGATTCCGTGCCCGCTGAGGAACGTCGCCGTGCCGTCGGTCGCGATCAGGTCGAAACCCATCGCCACGAGATCGCGCGCGGCATCGAGAATGACCGGCTTGTCGCTGTCCTTAACCGAGATAAACACAGTCCCCGCCATCGGCAGCACCGTCCCGGCGCCGAGCTGGGCTTTGGCGAAGGCCATCGCAAAGTCGCTGTCGATGCCCATGACCTCGCCGGTCGACTTCATCTCCGGACCCAGCACCGGGTCGGTGCCGGGGAAGCGCGCGAAGGGGAACACCGCCTCCTTGACCGCGACATGCTTCCAGTCGGGGCGTTTGAGGTTGAACGAAGCAAGGCTCTCCCCGGCCATCACCCGTGCCGCGATCTTGGCAAGCGGGATACCCGTCGCCTTGGCGGTGAACGGCACGGTGCGCGACGCGCGTGGGTTGACCTCGATCAGAAACACGGTGTCGTCCTTGACCGCGAACTGGATGTTCATCAGCCCGCGCACGTCGAGCGCCCTCGCCAGCAACGCCGTCTGCCGTTCGATCTCGGCGACAATGGCGGGGCTGAGCGAGTGCGGCGGGATCGAGCAGGCACTGTCACCCGAATGAACGCCCGCTTCTTCGATGTGCTGAAGGACGCCCGCAACAAACACCGTGTCGGCGTCGGCGAGCGCATCGACATCGACCTCGACCGCGTCGCGGAGGTACTGGTCGATCAGTACCGGGCCACCACTAAGCGCCGCCGCATTGTCGCGCAGGTAAGCATCGAGGCCAGCGGGTGTTTCGACGACCTCCATCGCCCGCCCACCCAGCACGAACGACGGGCGCATCAGCACGGGGTAACCGACGCGGAGCGCGATATCGGCGGCCTGATCGCGGCTCGACGCGATGCCGTTGTTCGGCTGGCGCAGGCCAAGGCGCTCGACCAGTGCGGCAAACGCCTCGCGGTCTTCGGCAAGGTCGATGTTATCAGGCGACGTGCCAAGGATCGGGATGCCCGCCGCTTGCAGTGCCCGAGCGAGGTTGAGCGGCGTCTGCCCGCCGAACTGGACGATGACCCCGACAAGCTCGCCGTTCGACGCCTCGCGATGGAGGACTTCGAGGACGTCCTCGGCAGTCAGCGGCTCGAAATACAGCCGGTCGGAGGTGTCATAGTCGGTGCTGACCGTCTCGGGGTTGCAGTTGATCATGATCGTCTCGAACCCGGCGGCTTTCAGCGCGTAGCAGGCGTGGACGCAGCAATAGTCGAACTCGATCCCCTGCCCGATCCGGTTCGGTCCGCCACCGAGGATGACGATCTTGCGCGCGCCAGTCGGCTCGGCCTCGCACTCGGCGTCGCCGAAGGTTGGGCTTTCGTAGCTCGAATACATATACGGGGTCTTGGCAGCGAACTCGCCGGCGCAGGTGTCGATGCGCTTGAACACCGGGCGGATGGCGGCGGCGCGGCGGGCGACGGCGAGGTCGGCGACGGGAACGCGGGCTAACGCTGCCAGCCGGGCGTCAGAGAAGCCCATCTGCTTCCACCGACGAAGATGAACAAGTAAGCGAAGTAAGCGCCCACGCACGTCTTTTTCGTCTATTGCCCTCACCTCAGACTCTACCTGAATAATCTCCGCGATCCGGTTGAGAAACCACGGTTCGTAATGCGTGATCGCATTCACTCGTGCGACGCTGAACCCCTGCCGCAGCGCCTCTGCCGCGATCAGCAGGCGGTCAGGTCCCGGGATCGACAGCGCCGCCGCGATCTCCTCGTCCGACGCACCCTGCAGGCTCGCAACCTCGTCGAACCCGGCCAGCCCGGTCTCCAGCCCGCGCAGCGCCTTTTGCAGCGATTCGTGGATCGTCCGCCCGATCGCCATAACCTCGCCGACCGACTTCATCGCCGTGCCGAGGACGGCTTCGGCCCCCTTGAACTTCTCGAACGCGAACCGCGGAATCTTGGTCACGACATAGTCGATGGTCGGTTCGAACGCCGCCGGGGTCGCGCCGGTGATGTCGTTCTCAATCTCGTCGAGCGTGTAGCCAACCGCAAGCAACGCCGCGACCTTGGCAATCGGGAACCCCGTCGCCTTCGACGCCAGCGCCGACGACCGCGACACGCGCGGGTTCATCTCGATGACGACGAGCCGCCCGTCCTTCGGGTCGACTGCGAACTGGACGTTGGAACCGCCTGTTTCGACACCGATCTCGCGCAGGCACGCGATGCTCGCGTTGCGCATGATCTGAAGTTCCTTGTCTGTCAGCGTCAGGATCGGCGCGACAGTGATGCTGTCGCCGGTATGCACCCCCATCGGGTCGATATTCTCGATGCCGCAGATGATGATGGCGTTGTCGGCGCGGTCGCGCACGACCTCCATCTCATATTCCTTCCAGCCGAGGACCGATTCCTCGATCAGCACCTCGGTCGTCGGCGACGCGTCGAGGCCGGTGCCGACGATGTGGAGGAATTCCTCGCGGTTATACGCGATGCCGCCGCCGGTTCCGCCCATGGTGAACGACGGGCGGATGATCGTCGGCAAGCCAACGAACTCAAGCCCTTCGAGCGCCTCGGCGACGGTATGAGCGATGCGGCTGCGCGGGCTTTCGAGACCGATCTTGTCCATCGCATCGCGGAACTTGAGCCGGTCTTCGGCCTTGTCGATCGCGACCGCATCGGCCCCGATCAGCTCGACGCCGTATTTCGCCAGCGTGCCGTCGTGAAACAACGCGAGCGCGGTGTTGAGCGCGGTCTGCCCGCCCATCGTTGGCAGCAACGCGTCGGGCCGTTCGCGCTCGATGATCCTGGCGACGACGGTGGGCGTGATCGGCTCAACATAGGTCGCGTCCGCCATGTCGGGGTCTGTCATAATCGTCGCCGGGTTCGAATTGACCAGCACGATGCGATAGCCTTCGGCGCGCAGCGCCTTGCACGCCTGCGTGCCCGAATAATCGAACTCGCACGCCTGCCCGATGATGATGGGGCCCGCGCCGATGATGAGGATGGTATGGATGTCGGTGCGTTTGGGCATTA
>JBBRQR010000068.1:0-11275 GCA_038226115.1 Sphingomonadales bacterium
AGCGCGCTGCGCGGCGGCAGCGCCGCATTCAACGCCGCCGCACTGACCCGGCTACTCGCGGGCGAAGCGGGAGCCTATCGCGACGCCGTCCTGTTCAACGCCGCCGCCGCGCTCCGCGTCGCGGGGGTGGCGGAAGACTGGAACGCGGGCGTTGCCGCAGCCGCGGCGGCAATCGACAACGGGCGCGCCCAGCGGCTGCTCTCGGCGTGGATCGAAGCGTAACCGGCCAATAGCAACATACAGTTTATAGCCGCGAGCGGACGCTGTTCAACTGTGCCGACGCCTCTTAAAAGACAGTCGTGATTACTTGGGGGGTCGCGACGTTGGATATCCATAAACCCAAGCCGATTCACGGCTTGCGCGCCTTCATCGCCGAGGTCGGCATCATCGTCCTCGGCGTGCTGATTGCGTTGGGGGCCGAGCAACTTGTCCTCCGCTACCACATTCACGAACAAATGGCGGCAGGCGAAGACGCGCTCACCGATGATTATGCTTCCCTCGTTGCCAATGCACGCGAGCGCGAACGCGAGTCGCCGTGTCTTGGTCGTCGCCTCGACGAACTAGCCGCGATCATCGAGAGAGCCGACCAAACCGGGCGATTGCCGCCGCTTGGCGATATCGGCAGCCCACACTCTCGAACCTGGACCTCGCTCAATTGGCGTAGCCTCGTCGCATCAGGCGTAGCCACGCGGTTCGACCACGACAAGATATCGCTTTATTCGAGCATTGCGACGAGCGGAGACGTGATTGACCGCGCTGGGGATGAGGAATTAGATGACTGGGCTGTGCTGTACTCCATGGTCGGTCCTGGCCGATCGATCGATGCCGGGACCCGGCAACAGCTATACGCCACGCTTAGCCGGGCACGATATCATGCCAAGTTCATGCGTCTTGTCGCCAGCCAGATCAGCGGGGCAATCACCGAAACGAATTTACCGTTCGAGAAGCGCACCGGGTTAGATCTGTTCAGCCTCCCGAACGGCGTTTGCCTGCCGATCGGTCAAGCTCCGCCGCATTACGGCCAGGCGCCGTTCCGAATGTCCCTAGACGGCCCGCTACCGAAGTAGCGGCGTTTCGGTCGGGGGGCGGGCAGCAGAAGGTGACGCTGGCTCGAGCCTCCGCTACACGCCCTCGATGACCGACCTTCTCACCCGCATCTGCGACACCACCCGTGGCGAAGTCGCCCGGCGGATGGCCGTCCGGACGATCGCCGACCTTGACCGCGCCGCCGCCGCGCAAACCCTGCCGCGCGGATTTCGCGCCGCGCTCGATGCTGCGCCGGGCTTCGGGTTGATCGCCGAGATCAAGAAGGCGTCGCCGTCGAAGGGGGTGATCCGCGCCGACTTCGACCCCGCCGCCCACGCCCGCGCGTACCAGGCAGGGGGCGCAGCGTGCCTGTCGGTGCTGACCGATGCGCCGTATTTTCAGGGGCACGACGATTACCTGATCGCCGCGCGCGCCGCGTCCACACTGCCGGTGTTGCGCAAGGACTTCATGCTTGGGCCGTGGCAGGTCGCCGAGGCGCGCGCGCTCGGGGCTGACGCGGTACTCGTCATCATGGCGGCGCTCGACGACGGCGCGGCGGGCGAGATCGAGGCGGCAGCGATCGAACGCGGAATGGATGTCCTTGTCGAAGTCCACGACGCCGACGAACTCGACCGTGCGCTCCGGCTCAAATCACGGCTGATCGGGGTCAACAACCGCGACCTGCGCGACTTTTCGGTCGATTTCGCGCGGACCTACGACCTTGTCGCGCACGCCCCCGCCGGATGCACCTTCGTTGCAGAAAGCGGGCTGACCGGCCCCGCCGACCTCGCGGCGATGGCGGCACACGGCGTCCGCTGCTTCCTCGTCGGCGAAAGCCTGATGCGCGCGGATGATGTCGAGGCGGCGACGCGGGCGCTGCTTGCCGTGCCCGTTCCGGCATGACGCTGACCCACCTCAACGCCGCCGGTGAAGCGCGAATAGTCGATGTCTCGGCCAAGGCGACAACCGCGCGCACCGCCACCGCCGAAGGCTTCATCGCCGTCGCTGCCCCCGCCCTCGCCGCGATCCGCGCCGGGACCGCCGCCAAAGGCGACGTCATCGCCGTCGCGCGCGTCGCCGGGATCATGGCGGCCAAGCGCACCGCCGACCTCATCCCGCTGTGCCACCCGCTGCCGATCAGCGGCGTCGATCTCGACCTTACACTTGAAGACACCGGCATCCGCGCGACCGCGACCGTCCGCACGACGCACACGACCGGGGTTGAGATGGAGGCGCTGACCGCAGTCTCGGTCGCGCTGCTTACGGTCTATGACATGGCCAAGAGCATGGACCGTGCGATGACGATCGGCGACGTCCGCCTGCTTGCCAAGGCCGGCGGACGGTCGGGCGAATGGCTGCGTGCCGACGATCGCGCGGCGGTCGCCGATACATGACCCCGCCGTCCGGCCCTCCGCTCATCGGCGTCGACGACGCGCAGGCGCGGCTGCTCGGCGATGTCGTCGCTCTTCCCGCCGAGGATGCGCCGTTCGCCGCCGCACTCGGACGCATTCTGGCGCGCGATGTTGTCGCGACGCTGACGCAGCCGCCGTTCGCCGCGTCAGCGATGGACGGCTATGCCATCCGCCATGCCGACCTGCCCGGACCATGGCGCGTTACCGGTACGAGCGCCGCCGGTCACCGCTTTGCCGGCACCGTCGCCGCCGCTGACGCCGTCCGCATCCTGACCGGCGCCCCGCTTCCCGCCGGGGCCGACACCGTCGTCGTCCAGGAAGATGTTCGACGTGAAGGCAATATCTTGACGCTCACCGGTGACGGACCGCCACGCGCGGGTGCCCATATTCGCCCGGCAGGGCTCGACTTCGCCGCGGGAACGACCATCGCGCGCGGGGGCGACCGGGTGACACCAGCCCGGATCGGCGTCGCGGCGGCGGGCGGCCACAGTTCGGTTCCCGTCCACCGCCGCCCGCGCGTTGCTTTGCTCGCGACCGGCGACGAACTCGTGCCGCCGGGATCGACTCCGGGCCCCGACGCGATTGTCAGCTCGAACGGGGTCATGCTCGCCGCGCTGCTCGGGCAGTTCGCCGATGTCATCGACGGCGGCATCGTCGCCGACACCGCCGAAGCGCTGGCCGCCGCGATCCGCGCCCATGATGTCGACGTGCTCATCACGATCGGTGGCGCATCGGTCGGCGACCACGATCTTGTCGTCCCGGTACTGACCGCGATTGGCGCGCAAATCGACTTTTGGAAAATCGCGCTTCGCCCCGGCAAGCCGATGTTGAGCGGGCGGCTCGGTGGGACCCGCATCATCGGCCTGCCCGGCAATCCGGTGTCGGCGTTCGTCTGCGCGACCCTGTTCGTCGTCCCGTTGCTCAAGGCACTCGGCGGCGACCACGCTCCCCTGCCCGCGGTCACGCTGCTGCCCTTGAGCGTCGACCTTCCCGCAAACGGTCCCCGCCGCGATTACCTCCGGGCACGTCTAAGCGGCGGCACCGTCAGCCCGTTCACGCGGCAGGACAGCGCGATGCTCCATGTCCTTGCCGACAGTAATGTCCTTATCATCCGTGAGGCCAATGCATCCATTCTGGCGGCAGGAGCGATTGTGCCGTGTATCGTGCTTGACACCATATCTGGTGTTGCCTAAACGTTCTTCATCGGTTCCTAGGGAGAACACAGATGTTGACGCGCAAGCAACACGACCTGCTCACCTTCATCAACAGTCGGCTCAATGAAAGCGGCGTCTCGCCGTCGTTCGAGGAGATGAAGGAGGCACTCAGCCTCAAGTCGAAGTCGGGGGTTCACCGCTTGATCAACGCGCTCGAGGAGCGTGCCTTCATTCGCCGTCTGCCCAACCGGGCGCGCGCGCTCGAAATCCTGCGAATGCCCGAAGTCGTCCAGCGTGCCGTCAGCCAAGGCGTGCCGCTCACATCGCCGCGCGGCGATGTCATCCACGCCGATTTCCGCCGCCGCACGCCCGCCATGCCGGAGGCGGCGAACGATATCGTCATGCTGGCATTGCACGGGAGGATCGCCGCCGGTCAGCCGATCATGGCGTTCGAAGATGATCGCCAGTTGAGCGTTCCCGCCGCTTTGCTCGGCCCCGGCGACCATTATGCCCTCGAAGTGTCAGGCGACTCGATGGTCGATGCAGGCATCCTCGACGGCGACTATGCCCTGATCCGGCGCTGCGACACCGCGCGCGACGGCGACATCGTCGTTGCCCTCGTCGACGGCAGCGATGCGACACTGAAGTATCTCAAGCACGCCAAGGGCATGGTCGAACTCGAGCCGGCCAACGCCATGCACTCGACGCAGCGGTATCTGCCTTCGCGGGTACGAGTACAGGGCAAGCTGGCAGGGCTGCTGCGTCGATACGGTTAGCGCTTGGCGATAGAGTCTATTTTAGGACCGCTTCGGCATCGACAACTTTCACGTCCGACATCATATCGAGATAGGCGTCGTAATAGGCCTTGTGCGATGATCCGACGATGTTGAGGACGCGCCCACCGGGTTTATTGCCGAAAGCGGCGCGGATGTTGGCAACCATCCGCAAGTTGCGAACCTCCCACCACGCAAGATACATCCGACCGTAGTTTTCGGGTGACGGAACATTGGCGGCGGCTTTGAAATCAAGGGCGACGGCAGTCCGCAGGTTTTCCGGCCGGTTCATAAACCGATAGTAGTCGAGCAGGTCGACTCCGGTTTTCACCTCCTTTTCGCGTCGCTTGAATTCGTCATAAAATGGTGATTTCGCGCTCGCCCAGAATTTGGTGAGGAAGGGATCGAACCCCGGTCCGGCAAATCCCTGAACACTGTCGGCGGTGTGATCGTCGACGGCATACACGCGCTGCAACCCGAGCCGGGCGGCAAGGACGACAGCGACATCGTAGGTTTCATTTGGTTTGACGCCAGCGCGCGTGACGATCTTGAGTAAAGCCTCGTCGATACCGTCGCCAGTGCGGCGCTCGACGACGGGCAACTGCAACCATTGTACGCCCGCCGATGGTCGATCGTTGGCCGCCAGAAAACGGCTCGCCAATCGTCGACGTTGCGCCGCGGTTGGCTGGGCTGGCCACGCGGACAATGTCTTTTCAATCTGTTCCATCGCGGCGGGAACCGTCAGTCCGGTCGCCTTCTCCGCGTCTTCGGTACCAAAGCAGTAGGTCTCGAACATGTCGGGATAGCGCGCGCTGTACCGCTTGAGCACGTCGCATTGCTCGCCGCTGCGCCCCTCGTGCGTGATGAGGTCGGGTTTAAATGCCGCGAGCTTGTCAATCAGCGGACCAAGCACTTCCGACGTAACCGGTTTGTTCATCTGGCCAAGATGCGTGCTGCCAATCGTTAGAACCTGTGTCGGCGCACCGACGTGCAGAGTTTTCCAGCTGCGTGGGTCGAACACAGGGGTCTCGGCGTGGGCACATCTGGCGATCATGCCCATGATCATTACGCCGTACAGCACACGCATCGCGTTTTCCCCCAGTCAGTCATCTGTGTCTTACACGAGCAATACACGAACGCAATGATGCATCGTTGCAAGAACGCAAAGTCTCGGAACCGTTGTTAAGGCTGCTCCCCGTATGTTTGAATCGCGATCCGGCACGACCTTAACGGCACCGGTTCGTCAGTAGATCGGCTCGGCATTTGTGCTGCCGACAGGGCTTATGATGGGAGCGCGCGGGACTCTCGGTCGCCACACTTGCGGCTGCGGCAGCCATGGGTGGTCGCCGGTGAGCGCGGCGACGGTTTCGACCCGGCGCGGGTTCCGCCAGATTGCGACCGCGCCCGTCGTCCCCAGCGCGGTCCGGTCGAGCTTGAGCCAGCGAGGGCGGCACCACTCGGGGAGCCGCCGGTCGCTGACGACGATGTCGGCTGCGGCGCAGGCGGGCGCGAACGCCGGACGCCCGATCCGATCCTTCGACAGCGTCGCAAGCAGCCGCAGCGCGCTCGGCCCGGTGCCGACGCGCGCGACGCAGGCATCGACGGTGCAGTCGCCAGCCGGGAGATCGGCGATCGCGGCGTCGGCGGTCGACGCCGTCACCCCGCCCCAGACATCGCGAAGGAAGTCGCCGGTGCGTTCACGCAGCAACGCGAGACGCGGCCCTTCGGCATCGTAAGCGTCGAGCAGGACCGCGACATGGTGACCGTCGGCGCTGACGAGCAGGTCGGGAGGCTGCGCCGTCAGCGCGAGGACCGCGCCGACGGTTATCGGTGCGATGCCCAGCCAACGCGGGCGCGTCTGCCAGATAAACAACCACAGCCCACCAGCGACCAGCAACGCATAGGCGGACACCGGCATCAACCCAAGGCGGATGACCGACCCCGGCCACGCCGCGACGGTGTTCGCGAGCCAGATCAGCGCGTCCATCGATTTGCCGAGCAGCCAGTAGACCGGATGCGCGATCCCGAGAGGGTCGAGCGCGAGCGCGACGACGAGAAGCGGCATGATGACGAAGCTGGTCCACGGGATCGCGAACAGGTTGGCGAGCACCCCATACGCGCCGGTGGCGTTGAAGTGGAACAGCGCGGTCGCCGACAGCAACGCCTCGGCGATCACGCCGGTGACAACCAGCCCGATGAAGTGCTGGAGCGTCCGCGACACCCACGACGCATCCTGACGCGGCGTCGTCAGCCACCGCCCGGCTTTCGAATTGAACAGCGCGACCAGCCCGGTCACGGCGGCGAACGTCAGTTGGAAGCTCGGGCCGAGCAAGGCTTCGGGACGCACCGCGAGGATGACGAACCCGCCCGCCGCCAGCAGCCGAAGCGACAACGCCTCGCGCCCGAGGATGATGCCGATCAACACGACGACGGTGCCGATGCACGACCGCACCGTCGGGACCTGCGCGCCCGCAAGGATGGTGTAAGCGATCCCGGTCGCCGCCGCCGCGCCCGCCGCCAGCGCCTTGACCGGTAAGCGCAGCGCGATCCACGGCGACAGGCACAGCAGCGCGCGCGTCAGCCACATCGTCCCGCCGACGACGATCGCGATATGGACGCCGGAGATCGACAACAGATGCGCCATCCCCGACCAGCGCATCGCGAGGTTGGTCGCGGTCGAAATCTGCCCCTGATCGCCGGTGACGAACGCCGCTGAAATCGCCCCGGCATCTCCCGGCACCTGCGCCTCGATCCGCCGCGTCAGGCGCGCACGCGCGTCGTCGAGCCACGCCGCCAGCCCACGCGGCGGCGGCGCGACGCGGGTGATGACCGCCGTCCCGAGCGGATAGCCTGTTGCGCCAATCTGCGCGAACCACAGGGTGCGCGCGAAATCATAGCCGCCGGGAAAGCTCGGACCCTGCGGCGGGAGCAACATCGCCTTCAGCCTGACCTGAGCGCCCGGCGCGAGACCGACGGGCACTGCGCTCGTCTTCAGGCTCAGGCGAATATGCGGCGGCAAGCCGGGGTCGGTGGGGGTGAGGATGAAACGGACCTGTCCGCGACCCGAACGGACCTCGACGCTTTCGATCGTGCCCGCGACATCGCCTTCGTAGCGGTCGCGGAGAACGGGACTGGCGACATTGTTTGAGCGGTAGGCGGCAATACCGACGCCAAGCACCGCGAGCATCCCGGCCCATACCAACATTCGCCCGACGACGCCGCGCCACGCCAGCCCGACCGCGACGACCCCTGCTGCCGCCGCGACGACGGCGAGCCGCTCACCTGCCCATGGCAGCATGAAGTAGAGCACGATGCCGAGGCCGAAGGCGGCGGGCGACCACAACGGGATTTGCGCGCGCTCGGTGAGGAGCCAGTCGTCGAGGCGCGCTGTCGCTGCCGCAAGCCGGGGCCAGCGCAGCGGTCCGACGACCGGCGTATCAGCAGCCGATGCCATCCGCCTCCGTCAACGCGGCGCGGTGTTGATCCATCGCCGCGCGCCAAGCGAAGATAGTTACGGCGATCAGAAAGAGCAGGAGGATGACGGAGCCGGTCTGCAAAACGAGTGGTTGCGGCGCTCCTGGAAACAGCTGTCGCAGACAATCCGGCAGTAGAATCACCAGCGGGACGAGCAGCATGTCGAAACCGCAGATCCATGTGATCAGCGCGCGGCGGCGAGCGGCCGTGCTGGTCGGCGGCGGGGGTTCGATGATTGCCGGACGACGCAACCGCACCCGGCTGGTCGCCGCTCGATCGCTTGTGCTAGACACGCGCGCCCTCCCCGCTCGGCCCGATCATTGGACAAAACTGCCATGGGTGCAACGCCTTCATCCGCTACTGACACCGCCGTTGTCACCCGTTTCGCGCCGTCGCCGACGGGGTTTCTCCATATTGGTGGGGCGCGGACGGCGCTGTTCAACCTGCTGTATGCGCGCCACCACGGCGGGCGTTTCCTCCTGCGCATCGAGGATACCGACCGCGCGCGCTCAACGCAGGCGGCGGTCGACGCGATCCTCGATGGGATGCGGTGGCTTGCCCTCGACTGGGACGGCGAGCCGGTGATGCAGTTCGAGCGCGCGCCCCGCCATGCCGAAGTCGCGCATGCGCTGCTGGCGAGCGGCCACGCCTATAAATGCTTCGCCACCGCCGACGAGCTCGAGGCGATGCGTGCCGCCCAGCGCGCGGCGAAGGCGCCGATGCGTTATGACGGCCGGTGGCGCGACCGCGATCCGGCGGACGGCGGCGACACCCCGTTCGTCGTCCGCTTCCGCGCGCCGAGCGAGGGATCGACGACGATCGCCGACCGCGTCCAGGGCGATGTCACCGTCGCCAACGCCGAGCTCGACGATATGGTTCTGCTCCGCTCAGACGGGTCGCCGACCTATATGCTCGCCGTCGTCGTCGACGACCACGACATGGGCGTGACCCACGTTATCCGCGGCGACGACCATTTGAACAACGCCTTCCGCCAGCTCGCGATGATCAAGGCGCTTGGCTGGCGCGAGCCCGTCTACGCGCACATCCCGCTGATCCACGGCAGCGACGGCGCGAAGCTGTCGAAGCGCCACGGAGCGCTCGGTGTCGACGCCTATCGCGACGCGCTCGGGATGCTGCCCGAGGCAGTCGACAACTATCTGCTCAAGCTCGGCTGGGGGCATGGCGACGATGAATTCATCGACCGCGCGCAGGCTACCGAGTGGTTCGACCTCGACGGAATCGGGCGCGGACCGGCGCGCTTCGACCTCAAAAAGCTCGAGCACGTCAACGGCTATTACCTCCGCCTTGCCGACGATGCGCGCCTTGTCGACCTGATCGCCCCGCGCGTCGCCACGTTGCTCGAGCGGATGCTCACCGCCGCCGATCGCCGCGTGCTGCAGCGCGGTATGGGCGAGCTCAAGCTGCGCGCTACCGACCTCGACATGCTCGCTGCGTCCTCCTTATTCTATCTTCGCGCCCGTCCGATCGCGATGGACGCAGGTGCACAAAAGCTGCTAGAAGCCGACGGTGCGTTACCGCTCGTTGCGGCGATGCGGACGGCGCTGGCGGCGGTCGATTGGAGCGTCACGGCGATCGAAGCGGCGGTCCGAGAAGTGGCCGACGTGGCGGGCGTGAAGCTCGGCAAGGTCGCGCAGCCGCTTCGCGCAGCGGTGACAGGATCGGCGATGTCGCCGGGGCTGTTCGAGGTACTGGTGCTGCTCGGGCGCGCGGAGGCGCTCGGTCGGCTCGATGATGTGATGACAGCGAAGGAACCCGTGGCATGACCGCAAACGCCCACCTCAGCATCGACGGCACCGACGGCGACTATCCGGTGCTGTCCGGGTCGGTCGGCCCCGAGGTCATCGATATCCGCAAGCTGTACGCGAACACCGGGCGCTTCACCTTCGACCCTGGCTTCACCAGCACGGCGGCGTGCGAATCGAAAATCACCTATATCGACGGCGACGCCGGCATCCTGCTGTATCGCGGTTACCCGATCGACCAGCTCGCCGAGCAGTCGAACTTCCTCGAGGTCGCGCACCTGCTGCTCAACGGCAATCTGCCCGACGCCGCCGAATATGCCGATTTTTCGCGGAACATCACGCGCCACACGATGATCCACGAACAGCTGGCGCAATTCTATCGCGGGTTCCGGCGCGACGCACATCCGATGGCGATCATGTGCGGCATCGTTGGCGCAATGGCGGCGTTTTATCACGATTCGACCGACATCCACGATCCCAAGCAGCGTGTTATCGCGAGCCACCGGCTGATCGCCAAGATGCCGACGCTGGCGGCGATGGCGTATAAATATTCGATCGGGCAGCCGTTCCTTTATCCCGACAACTCCCTGAGTTTCTCGGCCAATTTCTTGCGGATGACGTTCGGCGTTCCTGCCGAGCCGTACGTCGTCGACCCCGTCATCGAGGACGCGATGGAAAAGCTGATGATCCTCCAGGCCGACCATGAGCAGAATGCGTCGACCTCGACCGTGCGGCTCGCGGGATCGTCGGGGGCCAACCCGTTCGCGTGCATCTCGGCGGGCATTGCCTGCCTGTGGGGCCCGGCGCACGGCGGCGCAAACGAGGCGGCGCTCAACATGCTCCGCGAAATCGGCACGCCCGACCGTATTCCCGAATTCATCGAGCGCGCCAAGAACAAGGACGACCCGTTCCGCCTGATGGGCTTCGGCCACCGCGTCTACAAGAATTACGACCCGCGCGCGAAGGTCATGGCGAAGGTTGCCAAGCAGGTTCTCGACAAGCTGGGCATCGCCGACCCGATCTTCGATGTCGCCCGCGAACTCGAGCGGATCGCGCTGAGCGACCAGTATTTCATCGACAAGAAGCTGTACCCCAACGTCGACTTCTATTCGGGCGTCGTCATGGCGGCGATCGGCTTCCCGACCTCGATGTTCACCGTCCTGTTCGCCGTGTCGCGCACCGTCGGCTGGATCGCGCAGTGGAGCGAGATGATGGAAGACCCCGAGCAGAAGATCGGCCGTCCGCGCCAGTTGTATACCGGCGAAACCCGCCGCGATTACGTCCCTTTGGCAGCGCGCTAACCGCAACGGCGCGTTTTCCGGCGCGCTGATGTTGCGTATGAAATCGGAAGCTCCCGCGGGGGGCGGTAAAATTCCGGAACGTGGCCTGTAGGAGACGTGAGCTTCCGGCATAACCGGTCTGGTACAATCGGTTTGGTCTGCCTCCGTGCCGACCGCTGACGCCAAGCGCGTCACGGCAGGTACGACCATCATCCGTCCGACATACCGTCGGGTCAGAGCGACCAATCGTTGCCGCGGTGAGCGACGCGTCGGCTCAGCCTAAGCCATTTCGCCCTCTGTAGGACAGCGCTTTTTCGCCGGTCGATGGCCCGGTCGCCGCCGCACGCGAAATCGGTTCCGCCCGACGTGTTCCCGTTCTAGGCTCCGGCGTCG
>JBBRQR010000069.1:0-11114 GCA_038226115.1 Sphingomonadales bacterium
ATCACCACACGGTCGACGATGGCGTCCGGCTCGCTCGCCAAAATGCACACGCACTTGGTCCCGCCAAGTTCAACGCCAGCGAACATCGAAACGTTCATTTACCCTTCCTCATCGGTCACCCTTAGCGCTGACCCTACGCGGCGTAGCTCGCATTTATGGGAAAAAGTGCAATAAAATCAGTGCAGGAGATGCTGGCAGAGCTTCGCAGCGCGGGTGCTGGCGATAGCTGTGCGGTCCCCGAAAAAGCCCTGATTTTGGGGACTTCTGGCGACAGTTCTGCTAATGTTAAAGGCCTTATGGTCCCCAACCGGCAAAAGCCCGGAAGACGGGCCTTGCTCGACGGCAATTTCGCACGCCGCAAGCACCGGCTGTTGCCTCATGAATACTGCATCTGGGACAGCGAGCTTGCAGGCTTTGGCATGCGGGTGCGCCCGTCCGGGCGCACCTATTGGTTTGTGCGGTTGCGCCATCGCGGCAAGCATCGGCGCGTCTCGTTGGGGCGGACCGACGAGGTGGATGCCGTGCTGTCGCGAACCCAGGCACGGCGTTTGCTGGCCGAGGTTGCGCTGGATGGGCTGCCAAAGCGCGCCGTCGTCAAAGCAACACCGACCATGGTCGACTATGTCGATACTTATTGGCCGGAAATCGCGCGCTACTGGAAGGCATCGACCGCGAAGCGTAATCTGAGTTCATGGGAGCAGGAGCTTCGAGCGGTGTTCGGCGAAATCCGCGTCGCCGATGTGTCAAAGACCGACGTGGTCCGCTGGCGCGACGCCTGCGTTGTGTTGCGTGAGGCACGCTATAATCGCGCGCTCCCGGTGTTGGCAGCGCTGCTCAAATATGCCGAGCAACTGAAACTGCGCCGCAAGGGATCGAACCCGTGTCGCGGCATGCCGCGCTACAAGCGCGAGCCGGTCGAACGCTATCTCTCGCCACTCGAATACCGACGCATCGCCGATGCTTTGCGCGAGGAGGAAGCGGCATGGCCCGCGCAGGTCGCCATCATCCGGCTGCTCCTGCTCACCGGCGCGCGCCTCGGCGAGATCGCCAATCTGCAATGGGACTGGGTGCGGCCGCCGCGACTGATGCTGCCGGACAGCAAAACCGGCGCGAAGATCGTCTGGCTGAACAGTCAGGCGCTGGGCATTCTCGAAAGCGTGCCACGCCGCGACGGCTGTCCGTTTGTGTTTCCGAACAAGTGCGGCGACAAGCCGATCATCGTCAGCAACTGGTGGTTCCCGTTCCGGCATCGCTGCGCGCTGCCGGATGTCCGCATCCATGATCTGCGGCATAGCTTTGCTTCGACCGCAATCATGGACAACGTGCCGCTTGCGACCATCGGCAAGCTGCTCGGCCATGCCCTTCCCGAAACGACTGCCAAATACGCCCATCTCTCCGATGACGTGATCGGCGATGCCGCGCAGCGCATCTCGGGATCGCTGGCCAGTGCGTTGGGCCTCCGCGCATGACAGCGCTCGGTCTAAAGCGCATTGTCGAAGAGGCGCTCGCTGAGGTCGGTGCGAACACAAGCTTCCTGCTGGTCCCGCGCGGCAAGCCGCGCTCGACGACATGGCTCGGAATCGAACACGGCTTCGGCATCCGTCATTATGCGACGGGCAGAAACGTCTACATCGTGCAGACGCGGATGGGAGGACGGCTGCGGACGGTGACGCTTGGGTCGGCGGCAGTTCTCACCCGGCATCAGGCGACGATGGTCGCGCGACGCGTCATCGCTTACGCCCAGGTTGGCCAGGACCCTGCGACCGACCGCAAGCGTATCCGCTCTGCTCCGCGTTTCGACGACTTCCTCGCTGAATATTGGGCGAAATGGGCACCGCGCTGGAAACCATCGACCTATGAGACCCAGACCGGCTACTGCGCTCTCTATCTCGACGATGCTTTTCAGGGCATCTTCATCGACGCGCTCAACGAAGCTGATGTCACCAAATGGTTTGCCGATCTCAACAATTGTGCCGGACCGGGGGCCGCGAACCGCACCCTCGACATCCTCAAAGCCATGCTCAACAAGGCCGAGAGCTGGGGCTACCGGCTTGAGAACACCAACCCGTGTCGTGGTATCCGACCGAACCGAAGAAGACAGTGTGAGCGGTTCCTAAGCGTTGCCGAACTGTCGCGGTTAGGCTGCATCCTCACCGAAGCGAGAGCTGGCAATGATAACGTGAGATCGGTCGCAGCAACCGCGATCACACTGCTCATCCTGACCGGATGCCGACGCGGCGAGGTGCTTGGCCTTCAATGGCAGGACGTGCGCGGCAACCGGCTCAAGCTGCGCGACAGCAAGACCGGGCCGCGCACCGTGTGGCTGGGCGACGATGCGCGCGCATTAATCGACACGCTCCCGCGCTATCGAAACAACCCATGGCTCTTCTGGAATGCGAAGCGGGGTCGACCGATGGCGACGATCGATCATGTCTGGCGCGATGTCCGTGGCAAGGCCGGACTGCCAAACGTGCGCCTTCACGACCTTCGCCACACCTTTGCCAGCCATGCAGCCATGAACAAGGAAACTCTGCCCATGATCGGGCGGCTGCTGGGTCACGCCAACAACCATTCGACGGCTCGCTATGCCCATCTTGACGACGAGCATGTTCTGGACGCCGCCGAGCAGATCGGGGCAGCTATCCAACGTATGCTGGGCAGGTAGTTTCGTCGGCTAGGTTGGACGTTGCCGACAGTCCGCTGTCAGGGTCAATAAGCCGCTATCCAGCCATTCGTTCACGCATCAGGCTTACCGCTTTGACCCAAAGCACGAAGCCGCTGCGCGGCAGTGGTGTTGGCGGTGAGGTAGCGCGCGGGCGCTGAGGTTTGGCCCTGCGGGGGCGGTGGCGGACGATGGAGTTCCTTCAACCAGAGGAACTTACCATGGCGACCTTGCCGACAGAACACCCAGTTACACCGCTGCGTCAGCGGATGCTCGACGACATGGCGATGCGTGCGATGCGCGCGCGGACGCAGCACGACTATGTCCGCCACGTCCGCACGTTCGCAGCCTTCCTCGGGCGCTCGCCGGACACCGCGACCGCCGAGGACGTGCGGCGCTTCCAGCTTCACCAGCGCGAACACGGTGTCGGCGAGTCCACGATCAATGGCTCGATGTCGGCGCTGCGCTTCCTGTTCGACGTGACGCTCGAGCGACCCGATCTGTCGCGCCGTCTGGTGCTGGCGCACCGTCCCAAGAAGCTCCCCGACGTGCTGAGTGTCGAGGAGGTGGCCAGGCTGCTCGAGGCGGCGCCGGGCATCAAGTATCGCGCCGCGCTCGGTGTGGCCTATGGCGCGGGGCTGCGCGTGTCGGAGGTGGCGCATCTTAAGGCTGACGATATCGACAGCAAGCGGATGCTGATCCGGATCGAAGAGGGCAAGGGACGCAAGGATCGTAATGCGATGCTCTCGCCGCAACTACTCGAGCTGCTGCGGCTGTGGTGGCGTGAGGGCAAGCGGCGCAGCGTCTTGTTACCGCATGGCTGGCTGTTCCCAGGGCGCAGCTAATTGCCCCTTTTCGACCGACATTGGGGCGAAAGCTGTAGTCAGCGACTGCTTTTCCGACCGATGCTTGAATGCTGCATCGGTATTTCTCCAGCGCTTGCGCTACGCGCCTGGTGATAGCGTGATGATGCTGGTCGCCGCGAGCAAGAATGTTAGCACGACCGCAAGCAGCCCTAAAACAAGCACAAAGTGTCGTGCGCCGGGAAGCGCGATGACAAGTGCGATTGGTAGGAGCAGAGCAGATACCGACATACCGAGCTGGAACGGGATCATCCAATCGGCGATCCGCGCCATGTCGCCCGTTGCCATCTGCCAAGGCAATGGACCGCCCAAAAACGAGGCCACGGGCGGAAGGGCGAGTAGCACCAGAAGTGGCGAGCGACGCCTAGCAACCGTTCCTCGAGCAGGGCGGAAACGCATGGCGACGAGCAAAATCGCCACTGCAAAAACGGCCAACGACTGTGTAACGGGTAAATTGAGCCACCATGCTGTCACCAGCAGCGCCACCAGGAACGGGATTTCCATCCAGGTGAGCCAGTCTCTGCGCGATGCCCCGGCACCGGGCATAATCGGACTTTCCTTGACAGGAAGATCGGGTTCTTGGGGAGGCTCCATCCAGACCTCGGGCACCGGCTCGAGTTGCGGTAGGGAGGGTACGCTGGTTTCCGACACGTCCATCGCCGCCAGCGCCAGTTTGCGCAGCTGCGGAATTTCATCGGGAAGCTCGCCTTCCGGACCGATAAATACCAGGCTGGTTTTCCGGGTCAGGACATTGGCGGCACGCAAAACGTCTGCGCCTGTTTGGGGTGTAGCCGCTTCGACAAAACCGGTTGCGGCGAAGGCACGCATTCCTTGGGCGACGGGGGCCACCCCCCACCAATTGCCATCGTCATGCAAGGGTGCGGTGACTTTGACGATGCCAGTGGCGGTCGAAACGCGCCCGTAAATCCAGTCGTCGCGGTCGCTGCTGATGCGCCCGCCGGGATTTGTAGGGTGCCGGAACGTTTCGAAACTGCGTTCCGAGGTGACTTCCCATCCGCCGGATTTGTCGACCTGCCATTCGCTCCGGTCGAGCGAACGTCCCTTGAGCGCCATGATATCGAGGACAATCGGCGTCCCGCATTCCACCCCGATCGCTTCGTTTATCTGCAGGATCTGGTCCGGATACGGTTGTCCGGAAATCGTAACCTGTAAAGCTTCGGCACTGACCCGAAGGCTTGCGGCATGACGTTCAGCCGTCGTCACGATTGCGTCCGCATGGCCGAGGCGAGCCGCCGACGCATCGGAACCAGCACCGAGCGCTATGTCCAGTCGTGCGGTATTGCCCGCCAACCGCGTCACCGGCTTGACCGACCAGGTGACGACCTCGACCTGGGTGGCCGGTTCGATGCCGGCGATCGAAACAAGCGGGATGCGACCGCCGAGCAATTCGTACAGGATAGCGCGCTGCCCGTTGGCAATGGCTACGTCGTGCTCTCGCCGCGCACGCCGGGCAGACTGCGGCACTCCCTGATAATCGACACCGCCAATTCGGACCAAAAGTCTGTACAAAACCTCGTCGGGCGCAATCGGCGGCAACGTCAGCACCGCTTCGATGAGACGATCGCTGTTGTTGGTAAAGCGTCGCACCGCCACGATGACCGCGAGCGGTACGCACAGCTGGACCTCGATTTCGGCATCGTCGAGCACGAGCGGCGGAAGCCCCGAAAGCGCAGGACGGAACAATGCCGCGAGGGGATCAACGAGCAGCGTGTTAGCGGACATCGGACACCTCCTTCGTCAGGAGTTCTTCGATTTTGGCCGCCGTCTTGCGCACGATCGCCGACACATCGTCGACATTGCCGATCAGGTCGGGCGCGATCACCAGGGTAAGCCCCGAGACGATGGCAACCGGCACACCTTCGCGGGCATCCAGAAGCAGCCTGATCGCCGCAGGCGGGAAACCCGGACCGCGTAGCCGCTCGTAGCGGCGGATTGCTGTCACATGTTGGGTGCCGTAGGTTGCGTAGGTTCGACCACCCGATGGGGGCGGCACAAAGCCTTCCGCGATCAGGTAACGGATCTGGCGGGGGGTGGTGCCGGTCGTGCGAACCAGTTCATCGAATTTAAGGGCGGTCATCGCGCAGGCCCGACAATCTTCCGCAGTTCCGACCTGATCTGCATCCAGATGTCGGCCATGACGACACCCGGGATCGTGCGGCTGTCACGGCGCGTTTTGTGCGTCAACCAACGATCGCCGGTCGCGATAAGGGCAGCGCGGGCGCCTTGGTGTTCCGAAAACTTGGCCTTGCACGCCCGACGCATCAGCGCCCAGTGTTCGGGGGAGCCTGCCAGGAGGCGCAGGTTCCCGTATTCGATCTCGGTCGGCTGACCGAGACTTTTTCCCCGTCCCTTCGCTTCGGCTCGGGACAATTCCGCGAACATACGTCGCTGCACCGGATCGGCGGTCTTCAAACCCTGCCAAAAGCCTTCGACGCTCGCATATTCCTGATCGTCGAACCGGAACGGGGTGTGCGCGAGGTTCGAAATGGCCGCAAAGCGCGGCTCGACGCTGCGGACGATGTTGAGCGGCGCGCGGCAAGCGTCGTCTTCGGGGCCGATCAGGCTGAAGGCAATGCCGCGCGCCGAGGATGCATGGAGCCGAAAGACGGTGCCATCGGTCGCGACAAGCAACGCACAGATCGCCTCCTCCTCAGCATTCTCTGCTGACAGACCAACGACGTCATTCCGATAGGACAGTCTCATCGTTTACGGCTGCAATATCCGAGCGCACGCCGTCACGTGCCAACCCCTGCTTCGCGGAGCCGGTCGATTGCCCCGCGCAATGCGTCCTTCGCGCGACTGTTCGCGTTGGCGACGCCGGGGATCGGAACGACGGGATCGGCTGGAAGGCGCACCGTGACGAGCACTCGGGTGTTGTCCGGCGCAACCATGCAATAGAGATAGGCGGCTGTGTTACGGCATTCCTCCGTCATTTCGGGACGAAAAGGCACCGGGCTGGTATCAGAATACGGGGTTGCCGCCCCGCGTGCCGAAGCCGGCAACAAAAGCACCTCCTCCGGCCCATGCGCGCGTATATTCTTCATGGCCGCCTCGGCGTCCGAAGCCGACGAGAATGTGTCGAAAAGGATTTTAATGTCGTCGGGACGATACCAAGCGAAGCGGGCCTTATGTCCCCCTGCCGGACTGACCAGCTTGCCATCGGTCAAAATGTCGGCTGTCAGTGTTTCCTCGACCAACAGCGTGCCTTGCTCGATCGGCGCGGCACCGGATTTGGTTCCTGCCTCCAATTTCCGCAGGACAGTTGTGGGATCGCTGGAGGGCCGAAAGATCAGGAAAAGGGCAGCTGCCAGCAGGACACCCGCCCCAACGAACACGTTCCTGCGCACCTTGGGGTCGAGCGCGCGCCAGGTGCGCAGCCGGTCAACCGCTTTGCCGGACGGTCGCAAATCGTCGGTACCTTGCTCTGATGCGGCTTTTTCAAAGGGAGCGTTCTTTGCCCTGACAGCGTCGGCATAGCTGGTACCCAGCGGAATAGCCGCCAGTTCGGCCTTTGACAGCGCCGGCAGCGCTCCGCGCCGGCGCGTCAACCGCTGGCGCACCCAGTATATCAGGCCGCCGACCAGCCCCAGCGGGATGCCGAAGAACAGCAGATAGAACCAGGTCGGCGGCTTGGCCTTGACGGGGTGGAGCAGCCTGTCGGTTTCCTTCGCCAGTTCCGCGCTATCCTGCCCGGCCTTGTCCAGCGCCTGCTGCATCGATTCGCCATCGATCTCGTCAGGGGTCATCACCGGCCGCACCAGGATGCTGGTGCCTGGCGCAACTTCGACGGTCTCGCCAGGGGCGTAAAACACATGGCGGCCGCCCTGATCGAGATAAAAGGCGCCGTTCGATGTCAACCCGACCCGCGGCGGCCCCGATGTCGACGCCGCCGGCAGGCCGCTGAACCCGCCCTTGTCGATGCGCTGGGCGAAATCGACGATCATCCAGCCATCGGCAGTGCCAAACGACTTTGCGCCATCCTTGCTGACTGACGTCCTGGACTCGCCGTCGGCGATCGCCTCGATCCCGGCGCAAATATCGGCGGGCGGCTGGCCCAGCACCGTCACCCGCGTGGCGCGATCGCCGGTCCGGCCGCATTGGACGGTGTTATAGGCCGAAACGATCTTGTCGCCTTCGCGGCGGCCGCGCACGACGATATTGCCCCAGCGCGACACCAGCCACGGCCCGGGCTTGTCCCCGATCGCGCCATTCGGGGCTTCGGGCGCATATTCCCATTCGGCTTCCATCGGCAGGCCGTTGGGTGATGCCGGGGCGGCGTCCATTTGTTTTTGCGAATCCTTCATCAGGTCTTGAATGGCCTTCGCGTCGTCCATCGCCGCCTTGTCGGCATCGGATGGCTGCGCCAGCGCTGGCCAACCAGCCAGCAACGCCGCGGCAACGATCAAGGCCTTTGCTTGCGTTCTCATCAAACTCTCCTGCTGCCGGTCGGTTGAATCGCTTGCACCCGTCAGGGCTGGATGCTGCCGCCATTGCCGTTGACGACGCATTGGCCGTTCTGCCAGCGCCCGCCGGCCCCGTCGCAGCGGTTGGTCATCGCCATGTTGTAGGGGTTGAGGTCTGCTCGGGCCGGCGACGTCATGGTCACCAAGGCGATGGCAGCCAGGATATTACTCTTAAGATTTGCCATCGCTTGCCTCTCTGGCATGATTGAGCGCTGTCGCTCACGGATTTGCCGACCTTCGCCGCTTTGCTCCCTCGAGCGCTTTCGTTGCCGCTGCCAACTGAGGATCGACCACAAGCGCGCGACGGTAATAATTCATCGCGCGGTCCGTGCTCGGCAAGACGCCGTCGCCGCGGTCATAAGCCACACCAGTATTGTAGCAGCCACCAGCTTTGCCGGCGTCACAAGCCTTGGCATAATAGGAAAAGGCGGTTGCAAGGTTGCGCGTCACGCCCGTGCCATCGTCGTAGAGCAGGCCGAGATTGTAGCAACCGTCGGCGTTGCCGCCGGTGCACGCAGCGGCGAAGTATTTGACCGCGCGCGACTTGTCTTGCTGAACGCCCTTCCAACCACTGATGACGACGCCAAGCCCTTGGCAGCCAATCGCCAGCCGCCCGTCACAGGCAATGCCAAAATGCCGCTCCGCCGTCGCGTAATCATTCGCACGATAGGCAGCGAGGCCCGCGTCGTAAGCCTTTTGCGTTGCCGGTGCTGCTGGAAAAAGCCGGATGCGGGACATGGCTTGCCGTTGCTCGGACAGGGCAATGTTTTCGAGGGCCGGCTCGTTTTCCGGATCGATCGTCAGAGCGCGACGATAGGTGGCGAGAGCCTTGTCATAGCTTTGCGCGACACCGGTGCCGGTATGAAACATCACTCCAAGATTGTTGCAGCTATAGGCATCGTGCAGTGTACATGCGCGATCGTAGAGTTGGGCCGCGCGCGCTTTGTCCGGTGCGGCGCCTTCGCCCACTTCGTAGGTGTAACCGAGTTCGAAGCACCCGTTGGCATCGTTGCCGTTGCAAGCGATCGTATATAGACGCCGCGCGTCTGCATAATCTTTGCGCTCATGGGCAGCCTTACCCTGATCATACGCCTGCCTGGACGTTTTCGGGACTGCGGACGTTGCAGGTCGCGCCAGCTTTAACGTTGCAAGCGAGAGAGATGCACGCGCCGCATCGTGCTTCGGATTTATAGCAATCGCTCGCTGATAATAGACTATCGCCTGACCAGTATTCTGCGCAACACCGTCCCCCGTGTAATATTGCCGTCCGACATTATGGCACCCGTCAGCATCGCCGAGTTCACAGGATTTGGCGTGGAAGTACGCAGCAATCGTGTGAGCTTTTGGCGTACCCCGACCTTGGTAATAGATACCGGCTAGAAAAAAGCAGGCCGAGGCGACCCCACCTTCGCACGAGGTCGTCCACTGGTTTCGGGCCGCCGAAAAGTCGCCCTTGGCATTCGCCGCTAATCCGGCCGAATACGCCGCGCGCGCGGCCGCTGAACTTGCGGTTGGACCGCGTGTTTGCGCATACCCCGGCGTGCCCGCAAACAAGATCGAGACCACGTACAAAACTGTAGAGATGAGCGTAGCGCTTTTCCGTCTTTCGTACGCCAATGCACTTCTCCCCTATGCTTTTGAGCGGGCTGAGCGTCAAAATGCTGCTCTTGAGGACCAGCCGAACGAGACACCCGACTCGGAAACCGTACTTGCGGACTTTCTTATAACAATCATTTTGTCAGAAGTGACCTGCCCCCGTCGAGTGGACCGGGTTGATTGTTAGTGGATTATGCTCGCCGCCGCCATATCCGGGCGGAGGTGGAGCGAAGCGGAACCGGAGGCCGGATATGGCGGTGAGGCCGTTTCCGGGGCCGGCGGTCGGTAACCGAGGCTGCTGTGCGGACGGACGGTGTTGTAATGCCGCCGCCAGGCTTCGATCAGCACCTTCGCCTCGGCGAGGCTGTAGAAGATCTCGCCGTTGAGAAGTTCGTCGCGCAGCGACCCGTTGAAGCTTTCATTATAGCCATTCTCCCATGGTGATCCCGGTGCGATGTAGAGCGTCTTCACGCCGATCTGGCCGAGCCATTGCTGCACGGCATTGGCGATAAACTCGGCACCATTGTCCGACCGTATGTGCGCCGGTGGCCCTCGTGTGACGAACAGGTCGGCCAACGCCGCCAACACGTCTTCATGTTTGAGCTGCCGCGCCACGACCAGCGCCAGGCACTCTCGACTGGCCTCGTCGATGATGGTCAGGATGCGGAACTTGCGACCGTCATGCGTGCGGCCTTCGACGAAGTCGTACGCCCATACATGCCCCGGATATTCCGGGCGCAGTCGGATGCACGAGCCGTCGTTCAACCACAGCCGCCCTCGTTTCGGTTGCTTCTGCGGCACCTTTAGCCCTTCGCGCCGCCAGATCCGCTCGACCCGTTTATGGTTCACCGTCCAGCCCGCATGGCAGAGCAACGCTGTCACCCGGCGGTAGCCGTAGCGACCATATTGCTTGGCCAGCGCGATAACGTCGTCCGTCAGCGCATGCTCGTCATCCGCCCCACGTGGCACCTTACGCTGCGTTGATCGATGCTGGCCCAGCACCCGGCAGATCCGACGCTCGGACACCGGAAGCTCTCGTCGCACATGATCAATACAGCGCCGTCGCCGCGCGGGGCTTAGAAGTTTCCCCGGGCTGCCTCCTGCAAAATCAGCTTGTCCAGCGTTAGGTCCGAGATTGCCCGCCGAAGCCGAAGGTTCTCCTTCTCCAGATCTTTCATCCGCCGCGCCGGGTCGGTCTTCAGGCCACCATATTCCTTGCGCCAGCGGTAATAGGTCTGCTCGCTGACGGCGATCCGGCGACACGCTTCGGCCGTCGATGATCCCTGTGCCAGCACGATCTCAACTTCACGCAGCTTGCCGATAATCTCTTCCGGCTTGTGCTTCTTGGCAGGCATTCGTCGTCCCCTTCGTGGTCCAGACTATCATAGTCTCGGGGCCACTCAGCGGGGGGCAGATCAGATCCCTGACCCCCGCTCGCCCGCGCTGTCGCCAGACTTCCCCGTCTTAATCAAGAAGGGAGAACAACCATGGCCTATCACTCAAACATCC
>JBBRQR010000070.1:0-11035 GCA_038226115.1 Sphingomonadales bacterium
CTGGTGTCGGTGCTGACGTGCTTCAACTTCGGCGGGTATCACCACGAACATCACCTCCACCCGCACGTCGCGTGGTGGGCGCTACCGTCGACACGGCGCGCGCCAGCACCGTCGGCCGCGTGAAGCGGATCGCCGTCGCCGCCGTCCTGCTTCTCGCCGGGTGCGCGACGCCAGCCGAGCGAATCACCGCGCGCCTCGAGGCGGCAGGCGTACCCGGCGCGCAGGCGAAGTGCATGGGCGACCGCCTCGCGGCGCGGCTGAGCATCGGGCAAATGGCCGAGTTGAACCGCGTCGTGAAGGCCAGGGGGGGTGAGAAGCTGACGGTCAACCGCCTGATCCACCGCCTCGGCGACGCCGACCCGGCGCTGGTCGCGAAGCTGGTGGAGACGGGGATCGGGTGCGCGTTCTGAGCGACTGAAGATTGATCTGCTCACACCATCGCCGTTGGCTCGCCAATAATCAGCAGCTACAATCAACTGTAGATGTCGAGTTTGATCCGGCAAAGGACGACGCCAACATCGCCAAAGATGGCTTGTCGCTGGCCATAGCCGAGTTGATCGAGATTCATGCCGTCATCCGCTATGCGCGGGCGGATTGCGGCGAGGGCCGGTTCGCTGTCTTCGGTACGATCGAAGAGATTGCCTATTGCCTCACCTTCACACTGCGCAGCGGCACGGTTCGGGCGATCAGCCTGCGTCGCGCGCGGACCAAGGAGTATCGTCGCTATGTCGATCAAACACCCGCCACCGCTCGCCGATAATGCGCCGTTCGACGATCCCGACAATCCCGAATGGACCGCCGCAGATTTCGCGCGCGCGCGTCCGCTCGCCGATTTCCCCGTCCTTGTCGCGGCGTTAGCGGCCAAGCCGCGCGGCCGCCCGCCAGGATCGACAACGTCGGCCAAATCGCTGGTGTCGCTGCGGCTCGATAACGACGTGATCGAACGCTTTCGAGCAGGCGGACCCGGCCGGCAGTCGCGGATCAACGCGGCGTTGCGAATGGTCAAGATGTAGCGGTCGGCCCTACGCCGCATCCTCGAACTGCAGCCGCGCCAGTTTCGCATACAGCCCGCCCTCGGCGATCAGCGCGTCGTGTTTGCCTTGGGCGACGATGCGCCCGCCGTCCATGACGATGATGCGGTCGGCGCTGCGCACGGTGGCGAGGCGGTGGGCGATGACCAATGTCGTTCGCCCCTTCATCAACGTCTCGAGGGCGTTCTGGACGAGGCGTTCGGATTCGGCGTCGAGCGCGCTCGTTGCTTCGTCGAGCAGCAATAGCGGGGCATCGCGCAAAACGGCGCGGGCGATCGCCATTCGCTGTCGCTGGCCGCCCGACAGCCGCGATCCGGCCTCGCCGAGGAAGGTGTGGATGCCCTGCGGCAGCGCGCGGAGGAAATCGCTGGCGTGCGCGGCGTCGGCGGCGGCCCAGACCTCGGCCTCGGTGGCGTCGGGGCGACCGTAGAGGATGTTCTCATACGCGCTCGTCGCGAAGACCACGGTTTCCTGCGGGACGACGGCGATGCGGCGGCGGATGTCGATCGGATCGGCGGCGGTCAGCGCGACCCCGTCGATGCGGATGACCCCCGCTTCGGGGTCGTAAAAGCGTTGCACGAGCGCGAACAGGGTCGACTTGCCCGCTCCCGACGGGCCGACCAGCGCGACGGTTTCGCCGGGGGCAACGTTGAGGGTGACGTCGATCACGGCGGGCGCGTCGGGCTTGGTCGCGTAATGGAAAGTGACGTGGTCGAGCGCGAGCGCACCGCGCGCGGGCAGTGGTAGCGCGACCGCGTTGGCGGGGGCGGCGATGCCGGGGCGCGCGGCGAGCAGCTCCTCCAGCCGTCCGCTCGCCCCGGCGGCGCGCATGAAATCGCCATAAACCTCGGTCAGCGAGCCGAATGCCCCGGCAGCGAAGGCGGCGTACAGCACGAACTGGGTGATCGTGCCCGCCGTCATTCGCCCGCCGATGACGTCAATCGCGCCTTCCCACAGGATCAGCACGATCGCGCCGAACAATAATGTGATGATGATCGCGGTCATAACCGCGCGCGCAAAAATCCGGCGCTTGGCGGCGGCAAAGGTCGCCTCGACGGCCTCGCCGAAGCGCGCCGCCTCGCGCACCTCCTGGGTGAACGCCTGGACGATCTTGATCGCGCCGAGAACCTCGGCGACGATGACGCCGACGCCGGCAATCCGGTCCTGGCTCGACCGCGACAGGGCGCGCACCCGGCGTCCGATAACGACGATCGGGACGATCGCGAGCGGGATGATAAGAACGATGAAGCCGGTCAGCTTGAGGCTCTGCTGCGCCATCAACACGATCGCGCCGACGCCGGTGAACAGATTACGCAGTGCGACCGAGGCCGACGTCGACACGACCTGTTCGATGACGGCGGTGTCCGATGTCAGCCGCGAGGCGATCTCCGACGGACGATTTTCCTCGAAAAAGGCGGGATCGAGCGTCAGCAAATGGCTTTGGACCGAGCGGCGGAGGTCGGCGACGACGCGCTCGCCGAGCCAGCTGACATAGTAAAAGCGGATCGCGGTGGCGAGGCCGAGCGCGGCGACGACAGCAAGGAGTTGCCAGAAATACGGCGCGATCAGCGCGGGATCGCTGCCGGCGTGAAAACCGCGATCGACGATGCGCCCGAAGCCCTTGGGGATGATGAGGTTGCCGGCCGCCGCGACGAACAGCGCGGTCAGCGCCGCCGCGAGTTGCGCTGGATAGCGTTTGGCGAAGCGCCACAGCAACACGAGGCGCGAAAACTGCCGCGACGGCGCGGCGTCATCCTTGGAGTTCGCGATGGCCATGTTCGATCAATATCCCGTCGGGGCGATGCGCCCCATGAAGCGAAGGCGAGTCTGCCAGATATGCACCCCGTGGACCCCTTCGGCGGCGTGGGTCGCGCCGGGGTAGAGCATCAGGTCGAACGGCCGGTCGGCGTGCTGGAGCGCGGCGATTAGCGCAGTCGAATTTTCGAACACGACATTATCGTCGGCCATCCCGTGGATCAGCAGCAGCGGTCGGTCGATCCTGGCGGCATCGGCGAGCGCGTTGCTGGCGGCATAGGCATTACCGGCGGGGTCGCCGAGGTAGCGTTCGGTGTAGGCGGTATCGTACAATTCCCATTTCGTGACGGGTGCTCCCGAGATACCGGCGGCAAAGGCGTGGGGCGCCGCCTCCATCAGCTTAAGCGTCATGTAGCCGCCATAACTCCAGCCGTTGACGACGACCTTGTCGGGGGCGGCCCATGACTGGCGCTTGACCCAGTCGAGGGCGGCAAGCTGGTCGGTGACTTCGGTCGTGCCCATTGCATGGTACAGCCCGTCCTCGAAGGCCTTGCCGCGATGGCTGCTCCCGCGATTGTCGATCTGAAACACCGCCCAGCCGCGCTGGATGAGGAACTGGGTGAGCGGGGTCGCCCACGTCCGCGCGATCGACTGAACGCCAGGGCCGCCATAGACGGTGAAATAAACCGGGTGCGCCCCCGGCGTCGGCGGCACGAACAGCCGGTAGTGGAGCGGCGTCCCATCGGCGGCGGGAATCGTGCCGAAGGTCGGTGCGACGTGCGCCGCGAGGTACGGCGCATAGGGGTGGGTCGCATCGAGGGCGTTTTCCTCGATCCACGCCGTCCGTTGGCCGCTCGCATCGGTGAGCCACGTCTGCGGCGGCTGTGACGGCGACGAGCGGGTGATCAGCGCGGCGGTTCCGCCCTTGTCCATGACGACGTCGTGCCATCCACCAGGTGTCGTGATGCGGCGCGGCAGGCCGGGGTTGAGATAGTCGACAGCGTAGAGATGACGTTCGAGAACGGTGTCGGCATAGCCGGTGAAGAAGACAGTGTGGGTCGTCTGATCGACCCCGGCGATGCCGTCGACGACCCATTCGCCGTGGGTGATCGGGGCGAGCGCGCCATTGGCGAAGCGGTAGAGGTGCGCGAAGCCGCTGCGCTCGGAGCCGACGAGCAGCGAGCTGTCGTCGAGGGCGCGAAAGTCGTCATTGAGGTTGACCCACGTCGTCGCGGTGTCGGTCAGGACGACCGCGCTCGCCCCCGTCGCGGGATCGACGCGGAGCAGGTCGAGGCGTTTCTGGTCGCGCGTCAGCCGCTGGACGAAGACAGCGCGTCCGTCCGCCGCCCAGTCGACGCGGGCGAGGTAGATATCGGGGTTCGGGCCAAGGTCGACTTTGACCCGGCCCGTTCCGTCGGGGGCCATGATCCATATTTCGACAAGCGCGTTCGGCGTTCCGGCGGCGGGGTAGCGTTGCGCGTAAACGCGGGTGCCGTCGGCCCCGATTGCGGCGCGCTGGACGATCTTGACGCCGGTTTCGTCGATCCGCTCGACCGCGATGCGCGCGTCGGTCGGCGACCACCATGTTCCGACAAAGCGGTGGAGTTCCTCCTGCGCGATGAATTCGGGTGCTCCCCAGCCGATTGTGGCGGACCCATCGTGGCTGAGTGCCGCCTCCTTGCCCGTCGTCAGGTCGAGCGTGAAGGCGTTGCGGTCGCGGACGAACGAGGCGAAGCGTCCCAGCGGCGACAGCTGCGCGTCGGTCGTCGCGGTCGCGGTCAACTGGCGGGCGGTGCCGTCGACCTTTGCCAGCCATAGGCCCCCGTCGATCGGCACGAGGACGCTGAGCGAATCGGGAGCCCAGCTATAGCTGGCAATGCCTTTGATATTGCCGATGCGCTGCCGCTCGCGGTTCATCCGCTCGGTCTCGGACAGCGCCGCGCCGCTACCGATCTTCGTCGAATCGACAAGCATCCGCTGGGTGCCGGTGGCGACATCGACCGCCCACAGATCATAGCGGTCGCGGTCGGTCGGACGCGCCTTCAGTAGCGTCGCCGTCCGACCATCGGGCGACAGCTTGACCCCGCGCGGCGTCGGACCGCTTAGCGACGGCGAGGCAAAAATGCGTTCGAGCGTCAGCTCGGCTGGAACCGGAGCAGCGGTAGCGGGTACGACGGTCATAACCATGCCGATCGCCGCCAACAGCTCCAACATCTTCCGCATCGTGCTCCGTCTGGTCGCTTCACCGCATCGCCGTAGCGTGCGCGTGCGACGCCCGCAATCATGGTGCCACGATCGTGCGTTCGCGACGGGCGATGCTGCCCGCGTCGAATAGGCGCAACCTGGCGCGGCGGCGTTGGAGCGAAGGTGAAGGGCGCAGCCGCACTCGACCATTGCGGAAGTGTTTAGGCTTTATGCTGCATGTGCGTTATGCGATGAGGCCCGGTGATCGATCGGGTCATCAGCGGGACCACTATGCTCTATAATGCCTATGAAGTTCAGCGTTCCATGCTTGCCGGCGCCGGGGCGGCGTCGAAGCATACGTCGGACTGGCTGCTCAGCCCGATCAACCCATGGGCCTATGTCGGGATGTCGCCGGTCATCGCCCGCGCGCTCGAGGTGTTTGCTCATGCGACGGCACCGCGCGGCAAACCTGCGTTCGGCCTCGACGTGGCGATCATCGATGGCGTTTCGGTGGCGATCAGCGAGGAGGTCGTGCTGCGTAAGCCGTTCGGTCAGCTCAAGCATTTCGTTCGCGCGGTGTCGGGCCGGAACGACCCCAAGCTGCTGATCGTCGCGCCGATGTCGGGACATTTTGCGACGCTCCTGCGCGGCACGGTCGAGCGGTTGCTGCCGGGCCACGACGTTTACATCACCGACTGGCGCGATGCGAAGCTCGTCCCGCTCACCGACGGCACGTTCGATTTCAATGACTATATCGATTACCTGATCGAGTTCATGGGGGTCGTCGGCCCCAACGCGCATATGCTCGCCGTGTGCCAGCCGGCGGTCCCCGCCTTTGCCGCCGCCGCGTTGATGAACCGCGCGAACGATCCGAACACGCCGCTGACGCTGACGCTGATGGGCGGGCCGATCGACACGCGCGAAGCCCCGACGTCGGTCGACGATCTCGCGACCGAGCGCCCGTATGCGTGGTTCGAAAACAGTGTCGTCGCGACTGTTCCGCCGATGTATCCGGGGTCGGGACGCAAGGTCTATCCCGGTTTCCTCCAGCTCGCCGGCTTCCTGTCGATGAACCTCGCGAGCCACATGACGTCGCACTGGGAGCTGTTCAAACACCTCGTCGCCGGTGACGACGATTCGGCCGATGCGACCAAGGCCTTCTATGAGGAATATCGTTCGGTCAGCGACATGACCGCCGAATTCTATCTCCAGACGATCGACGTCGTTTTTCAGCAGCAGTTGATTGCCAAGGGCGAGTTCATGCACCGCGGTAATCTGGTCGATGCCGCCGACATCACGCGGACGGCGCTGCTCGCGATCGAGGGCGAGCGCGACGACATTTCGGGGCTGGGCCAGACGAAGGTCGCGCTGACGCTGACAACCAACCTGCCCGAGGCGATGAAGCGCTATTATATGGCCGAAGGTGTCGGCCATTACGGCATCTTTAACGGGCGCAAATGGCGCGAGATGATCGCGCCGGTGGTCGAGGACTTCATCCGCGCGAATGACCCGGCGCATAAGGCACACGCGCCAGCAGTGCCCGCGCCGCACCACGCTGAAATGGCAGCGGAGCCGGTGTCGGCAGTGGCGCACGCCTAAACAGGCGGGGCGACCGATCGGCGGGGAATGCGGTTGGCCTAAGCCCCGCTATGCGCTGGCCCGCACCCAGCCCTTCGCCGTCAATCGTTCGACCGGGGCGAAGCGCGTCTTGTAGTCCATCTGCGCTCGGCCATCGATCCAATAGCCGAGGTAAACATATGGCAGGCCTGCTCGCTGCGCCCGAACGATGTGATCGAGGATGATGAAGTTGCCGAGGCCTTGGCGCCGCGGTTCGTTGCCGTCGTCGGGGGCGAAGAAGCTGTAGACCATGCTCAGCCCGTCGGTTTGCTTGTCGGTCACGCACGCGCCGACCAGCCGCCCGCGACCCCCGGACCCACCATCGTGGCTCGGCTCGCGATATTCGACGACGACGGTGTCGACCGGCGTCTGTTCGACCATATCGGCGAAATCATGCTCGTCCATCGAGGCCATCCCGCCATCGGCGTGTCGCGCGGTGAGATAGCGGCGCATCAAGGCAAATTGTTCTTCGGTCGACCACGGCTCGCACGCGGTGACCTCAAGGTCGGCGTGCCGCGCGAGGAGGCGCTTTTGCGACGTGCTGGGCGTGAATTCGCCGACCGCAACGCGGACCGAGACGCACGCGGCGCAATTATCGCAGCTTGGACGGTAGACGACGTTCTGGCTGCGGCGGAAACCGACGCGGCTGAGCGCCTCGGTCATCGCACCGGCGTTCGACCCCTTGATCTCGGCGAACACCTTCCGTTCGAGCCGACCGGGAATATACGGGCACGGCGCGGGGGCGGTGACGAAGAAACGAGGAAAGCGGAAGCTTTGATCGGTCACGTCTCTATATGCGGCACGGCGCGCAGGAACGGTAGGGGTTCTGATTAATCCAGTTCGACCGGGCGGACATCATAGCCGACCGCGCGCAATGCCTCGACGAGCCGGTCGAGATGGTCGCGGTCGCGCGTCTCGCACTCGATCTCGGTGATCAGCCCCTTCGCCGGCAGCGTCGTGAAGATTCGCTGGTGGTAGATTTCGAGGATGTTGACCTGGAGGCGGTCGAAAATCCGCATGACCTCGAACAACTGCCCCGGACGGTCCTTCAGCCGGATCCGCAAGCGCGCCAGCCGCCCCGCCCGCGCGAGATCGCGGAGGAGGACGTTCGCCAACAGCCGCGTGTCGATATTGCCGCCGCACAGGACGAGGCCGATCTTGCGCCCGCGGAACGTCTGCGGGTTGGCGAGGACCGCCGCGAGACCGGCGGCGCCGGCCCCCTCGACGACGGTCTTTTCGATCGTCAGCAGGAGCGACACCGCGCGTTCGAGATCGCGTTCGCCGACAAGCAGAATGTCGTCGACCAGCGCCTTGACGACCTGATACGTCAGCACGCCCGGCGTCTGGACAGCGATACCCTCGGCCAAGGTGTCGCCGTCGCACTTTGCGACCTCGCCGTGGGTCTTCGCCCACATCGACGGGTAAAGCTCGGCCTGGACGCCGATGACGCGACACGCGGGGTTGATCGCCTTCGCCACCGTCGCCATGCCGCTGATCAGTCCGCCGCCGCCGATGGGGACGACGAGGGTGTCGATTTCCGGAATCTCGTCGAGCATTTCCAGCGCGACGGTGCCCTGGCCAGCCATGATCAGCGCGTCATCGTAAGGCGGGACATACAGCAGCCCGCGCTCGGCCTCGACGATGTGCGCGTGAATGACGGCGTCGTCGAAGGTTTCGCCGTGGAGGATAACCGTCGCGCCGTGCCCTTCGGTCTGGCGGACCTTCACCGCCGGGGCGAAGCGCGGCATGACGATCGTGACCGGGATGCCGAGCCGCTTGGCGTGATACGCAAGGCCCTGCGCGTGGTTGCCGGCCGACGCCGCGATCACCCCGCGGGCACGCTGCGCTGCATCGAGGCTGAGCAATTTGTTGAGCGCGCCGCGTTCCTTGTACGCGGCGGTGAACTGAAGATTTTCGAACTTGAGCCAGATCTCCGCGCCCGCCATTTCCGACAGCGTTCGGCTGTGGAGGCACGGCGTGCGAACGACCTGACCGGCGATCGCGTCGCGCGCGGCGATAACGTCGGCGTAATCGATCGGCAGCGGATCGGCGGCGGAGGGGGCGGGGGCTTGCACGAGTGCGGTCATACGCGCGGCTTAGCGGGATGGACGCGATGGGGCAAACCTAGTGTCGGGGCCTGCTCGCTGGCGAAGTTCACGCCCATGCATAAAAATCAAAATCCCCTCCCGCCCCGTGCCGCGCGTGGCGGCGGTCCAGCGAGGGGAATAAGCAATGGTCATCGCGCATCGTTTAGGCCAATCGCGTGCTGTAGGAGGGGCGTGATTGCGCCCGGCGATCGGAGGAGCGCAGCGATGGCGGAGCCCAGCGATAGCGCGGGCGTGTCACAGCAGGGGGATGACGCGGCGGCGGAGCGGTGGCATCGTCCCACGCGCGAGCACGGGGGATGCGGGTGACGAACAGGCTGTTCTACGGTGACAATCTCGACGTCCTGCGTCGCAAGATCGCGAGCGGCAGCGTCGACCTGTGCTACATCGACCCGCCGTTCAATTCGAAACGCAACTACTTTCAGATTTACACCAATCAGGGCGGCGAGGATCGCGCGCAGGCGCAGGCGTTCGTCGATACTTGGGAATGGGGGACCGAGGCCGATGCCGGGTTCGACTGGATCACCCATGTCGATCGGTTGAACGGCGACGCCCTCAATCCGAGCGCGGCGGTGCTGACGCGGCAGACGGTGGCGCTGATCACCGGGCTCGACGCGGTGCTCGGGCGCGGCAGCCTGTTCGCGTACATCGTCCACATGACGCAGCGGATCGTCGAAATCCACCGTGTGCTCAAACCGACGGGGAGCTTCTACCTCCACTGCGACCCGACCGCGAGCCACTACCTCAAGCTCGTCTGCGACGCGGTATTCTGTGGGCAGGGGGGCGACTATCTCAATGAGATAATTTGGCGACGAACCAGTTCATCCAATAATCCTCGCCGTTGGGGGCCGGTCCACGATGTAATCATGCTTTATGCCAAGGGTCCGGCCTACCTTTGGAACTTTGTAAAGATGCCACTTGGTAAGGCTTATCAGGACAGTAAATATCGCCATCGTGACGAACGCGGAGTCTACCGCCTGTCAGACTTAACGGCGACTGGTACGAGGACTGGCGACTCAGGAAAGCCGTGGCGCGGATTCGATCCCAATACGACTGGTCGGCATTGGGGGGTGCCGACGTCGATCATCGCATCCATTACCAATGATCCGCCCCGATCCAGCCAAGACAAACTCGATCTACTCGACTCGAATGGCTTCATATATTGGACGCCGGGCCGAAGCGGTAAACCCGGCTTTCCGCAACTCAAGCGGTTTCTAACCGATGGTCAGCCGGTACAAGATGTGATCGATGATATACCGCCGATTAATTCGATGGCTCAAGAACGCCTCGGCTACCCAACCCAGAAACCTGAAGCCCTGCTCGAACGCATCATTCGCGCGTCGTCGAACGAGGGCGATGTCGTCCTCGACGCCTATTGCGGGTGCGGGACGACGGTGGCGGTGGCGCAGAGGCTCGGGCGGCAGTGGATCGGCATCGACGTCACCTATCAGTCGATCGCGGTGATCCTCGACCGCTTCGCGACGACATACAAGGACGGCTGGCCCGCGATCGAGGCGAACATCGTCCTCGACGGCGTGCCGCGCGACCTCGAATCGGCGGAGGCGCTGGCAAACAAGAAGGACGACCGGACCCGCAAGGAGTTCGAGAAATGGGCGATCCTGACCTATTCGCGCAACAAGGCGCGGATCAACGAGAAGAAAGGGGCCGACGGCGGCATCGACGGCATCGTCTATTTCGCGACCGACAAGGGCGAAAGCGCCAAGGCGATCTTTCAGGTCAAAAGCGGCAAGACCGGGCGCGCCGACATGGCCACGCTCAACAACGACCGGCGACGCGAGAAGGCCGAGATCGGCTATCTGCTGTGCTTCGACCTGCCGACGGCGGCGATGCTCAAGGAAATCGCCGCCGAGGGCCGCTACAAACACCCGTTGTTCGACCGCGAATACGACCGGCTGCAGGTCGTCACCATCGCCGAATTGTTCGAGCGCCCCGGCCAACCCGGCAAGCGCCTCGACCTGCCGATGGCGCGCGATGCAGTCAAGGCGGCTGCGGCGGCGAGCGACGGCGACGCCCAAGCGATGTTGTTGTAGGTCGCGCTCGGCAACCAGAACGAAGGACCGGCCCTTGAACATCACCTTTATCGGCCTTGGCGTCATGGGCTATCCCATGGCCGGGCACCTCGCCCGCGCCGGACACGCTGTGACCGTGTATAATCGCTCGCCCGACAAGGCGGCCGCGTGGGTTGCCGAATATGGCGGGACGAGCGCAGCGACGCCGGCCCTCGCCGCCCGCGATGCTGCCGTCGTGCTGACGTGTGTCGGCAATGACGACGACCTGCGGCAGGTGACGCTCGGCCCCGATGGCGCGCTTGCCGCGATGCGC
>JBBRQR010000071.1:0-10904 GCA_038226115.1 Sphingomonadales bacterium
AACCGAAAAATGGGAGGAACGCCGCGACGGCTCGACCGTCATCCACCAGCAAATCCTCGTCGAACGCGACAGCCAGAAGGCGATCGTGCTCGGGGCCAAAGGCGCGATGATCAAGGCGATCGGCGAGGCCGCGCGGGTGGGCATCGCCGACCTGACGGGGCGCAAAGTCCATTTGTTCCTCCATGTGAAGGTCAAGGAAGACTGGGCCGACGACCGCGCGGTGTTCCGCGATATTGGGCTGGATTGGGTGGAGTGAGGGCGGGCGCGCTAGACAGACTGTCGGCGACATCGCACTCGCGCGCGGCGAGAATCGGTCGCATGCCGAATAGGCCGCTGGTATTCGCGTCAGGGTGATGTACGGGCGATGATGTCGCGCCCGCGCTGTGAGGAAGATGACACCTGTGGCCTTGGCGACAGGTCTCACGCGTCACCTCAGTTTTGAACCGAGCGCTCGCCGGTTGCGGCCAATGTGCGATCGAGCGTTGCCGCTGAATAAAGCGAGCCGGGCTCGGCCGAGCGCAGCACGGGAAGGTCACGGGCGAAGTCCACCGCCCAGCGCCCAAGTCCGCGCTGCGTCGCCATTGAATTGTTTGTCGCGGTTGCCTGGAGGTGCCGCAGCAAGAAGTCGTGCCGCGCCAGTCGGCGACCGATGAATGGCGTGCTCGGAAAACGCTCGTCGATACGACCGAGCGTAGATCGCGCTGCGGCGATCAGCAGGTGCGCCGCTGCGGCATCGCCTTCGGCGAGTGCGTTGCGTGCGGCTGTGACCGCGATAATGGCATCGTCTGCTTCTCTCGTCGCCGTGCGTGTCGCCCCGCCGGGGCAATTGCCGCGCAGCGCGCGAACATAGGCGGCAAGGCCGTCAATGATACGCGCTGGTGGTTCGAGGCCATCGAATTCCTCGACGACGATCCCACGGATAAAACGCCGCAGTGACGGGTCGGCGGGGTCGCGGCTGACTTTGGGCGGGTCGGCGCCCAGGTCGGGGATTGGCCTTGGGTTGAAGATCCCATCGCCGCGTCGGCTGCTGAACAGCGAGGTGGTGACATCGGCAGTGCCGGGCTTTCCCGAAACGCCAGGGAAGAAAAAATGCGGATTGTCACGCCCGGCGACATGGCAGGCAGCGCACGACAGGCCCGCACGCGCGGCCTGACCGCCGCTCAGCAAAGGTGCCGAAAACATCGCGCGGCCAACGGCGACTTGCTCAGCGATTGCCACATCGAGCGAGGGTGCCAGACATTCGATGGGCCGTGTGGTCAGAACGCGCACAACTTCCGTGCGGGAGAGGGCAGGCGCGATCCAGCGCATTTCGCGCAGCGGCGGACCATGAACGGGCGCAGCGGCGGCGAGGCCAGCGAAGCCTAAAGCGAGTGCGGCGAATGCCCGGCGTCGATCCATGCGCGCAGCTCCTCCGCCTCGGTGCAACCGAAGCGGCACTGTCCATCGAGTTTCGTCAGCATCCGCCGAGCACCAGCCATGTCGTGGCGCTCGACCATCAACTCACCGAAATACTCAGTGGCGCCGCGGTGTCCCGGTGCCGCTGTCAGCGCGGCGCGGTAATATGCTTCAGCAACGTCGAAGCGACCGAGCTTGCGATTGGCGAAGCCGAGATAGGTCAGGATATCGGGGTGGGGGCCAAAGACTACCCGCGCCGCTTCGAGCGCGGTGATCGCATTTTCGAAACGACGCTCGTTGATCAGAGCGACGGCGGCAAGATACTGGCTATCGCCAAAACCGCTCGATGCAAACAGCAGGCCGCCCGCCGGCACCGTCATCGCTGACGGTGCCGTTGTTGCGGCAGGCGATTGGGCGTTCTTAATCGCCGCTGTCACAGCCGCCTCAGCCGCTTTGAGGTCGACGGCTTTGGGGCAGGTTTCGGCGCAGGTGCCGCGCTGTGACTGAATCGCAACAAGGGTTTCCTGCGCCTTGGCGGTGTTCCCTAGGCTAACATCGGTGAGGCCGAGGTCTCGCCAAGCCAACACCATGCCACCATCCAGTTTAATCGCCTTGGCGTAATATTTGCGCGCTCCTTTGAAATCGCCAAGCCCGGTGCGCGCAGCACCAGCAAGATACTGAACATTTGCGTCGCCCGAGGTGACGGCAAGGACATGGTCAAACGACGTCTTGGCTTTTTTAAAATCATTGACTTGGAGTGCTGCCACGCCGGCGCGGTATTCAACGGCCGGGTCATATTGCGGGGTGGTGGCGCTAGGTGGTGCCGACATTCCGCCACCACCGCCGCCACCCGATGCGAGCGCAGGCACAGCCAGTATCAGACCCGAAATTGCGATCGGTAACAAAGCACGCATCATGCACTTCCTCCGCATTTCAAACAAATTAACATACACGTCTACCAGGCAATAGGCCAAGCTGACAGCTGGTCGCAAGAGCCCCGACCCCTCTCCGAGTAGCCGCACCGACAGGTACAAACGAACGTTTCTTGACCGTCGCGGCGACAATCAGAGCGTCGTAAGCTGCGTTACAACCGGTTATTTATAGCCACCAGGTTCGAACGGCATGACTATCTTGGCGGCGCACGACTCACCGAACGCTTTACGCACGCGCCAACGCCTCCCCCATCATCCGATGCAACAAATTCACCCCCTGCAACGGGCGCACCATCACCTTGAAGTGCGTGATCAGCGTGCCGTCCGCGCCGCAGGTGATGATGTCGACGCCGTTGATGCGGATGCCGTCGATCGTGTTCTCGAACTCGAGGACCGCGCCGGTGGCGCTCCGCCATTCGCCGATATAGGTGAAGCCCGGCCCGCCGAGCGTCGCCGCTGCGCCCAGCAGATATTTGAAGGTGGTGTCGCGCCCGCGCTGCGGCGTGTGGACGACCGGGCTTTCGAAGACGACGTCGGGGTCGAGCGCGTCCCACAGGATCTGTCGGTCGTGGGTCCGCATATAATCGTACCAGCGGTCGATCGCGGCCAGTCCCATCGAATATCCTCCCCATTGCCGCGACATGCTCGCCGACACGCGCGCGAAGTGCAAGCCGACGATGGCGGCGGCGGTCGCACTTTGTTCTGTCCTACAGGGTTCGCCATGCGGTAAACTATGGTTTCGTCACCGCCGTTGGTGAGTCGCTCTTTCTCATTGTTGGTCGATCGTCTCGCGGAGCGGGCCACGGAAGCGAATTCGCGGGGAAGAGCGAATTGGAAATTTCGTTGCGGGCGTGAATTTCGTGTGACCTTCGCCCGTGATTGTGGTCGCGCGGTGGGGATGCGACCCCTCATCCGGCCTAGAGTGAACGCACGCGAGCCTTTCGGCGTTCGCGTGTCCCGCTCATCCTGGGCTCGTCAAAGCACCGCTCATGCTGAACTCGTCGGAGCACCGTTCATGCTGAGCTTGTCGGAGCACCGACGATTGTGCGGGCTTCGCCGCACTCAGCCTGAGCGGCGTTCAGACGGTGAAAACGGGGGTGGCCCGCCCCCGCCCGTTCGCCGATTGGGGGTATGCGTAACCAGCGTCGGCGTGTGAAGAATGTGAAGTTACGCGGCCGCGCCCGGCCCCTCGACCGTCCCCGCGACCACCGTCGCCAGCCGTCCTTCGTGGAGGGTCACGACCCGGTCCATCCCTCGGGCCAACGCAATGTTATGTGTCGCGACGAGCGCAGCCGATCCGCGCGCACGGACGAGGCGGACGAACTCGGCGAGCACCCTTGCCGCCGTCGCCTCGTCGAGATTGCCGGTCGGTTCGTCGGCGAGAATGAGGACCGGCTCGTTCGCCAGCGCGCGGGCAACGGCGACGCGCTGCTGCTCGCCGCCCGACAGCTGCGACGGGCGGTGGTCGAGGCGTTGCCCAAGGCCAAGGTCGGTCAGCAGCAGCGCGGCTCGGGTGCGCGCGACGGCCGGGGCCGCGCCTCGGATCAACTGGGGCAGGACGACGTTCTCCGCCGCGCTGAAGTCGGGGAGCAGGTGATGAAACTGGTAGACGAAGCCCAGCTTGTCGCGCCGCACCGCCGTCCGCGCCGCCGCGTCGAGCGCCTCGACCCGCTGCCCATCGATGGTGATCGCGCCGGTAAAGCCGCCCTCGAGCAGGCCGACCGCCTGAAGCATCGTCGACTTGCCCGATCCCGACGGCCCGAGTAGCGCGACGATCTCGCCGCGCGCGACGGTCAGGTCGACGCCGCGCAGCACCTCGATCGTGACGCCGCCCTGGACGAAGCTGCGGCGGAGGTCGGTGACTTGAAGGACCGGGTTATTCATAGCGCAGCACGGTAACCGGATCGGTGCTCGCCGCCTTCCACGCCGGGAACAGCGTCGCGAGAAAGCTGAGCAGCAGCGTCAGCGCGACGATGCCGGCAACCTGCATCGGGTCGGTCTGGCTCGGCAGGTCGGTCAGGTAACGGACGCTGGGGTCCCACAGATTCGACCCCGTCAGCGCCGACACGCCCGCAACGATGTCGGCGCGGAAGGCGAGCAGCGCGAAGCCGAGCGCCAGCCCGAGCATAACGCCGAGGCCACCGATCAGCGTGCCAACGGTCATGAACACCCGCATCAGCGCCCCCCGGCTCGCGCCCATCGTGCGCAGGATGGCGATGTCGCGGGTCTTGGCGCGGACCAGCATGATCAGGCTCGACAGGATGTTGAACACCGCGACGAGGATGATGATCGACAGGACCCAAAACATGACCGTCTTCTCGACGACGAGCGCCTCGAACAGCGACGAGTTGGTGTCCTTCCACGACGCGATCTGCCCCGAACGCGCGACGCGGGCCTTGATCGGGGCGAGGATGGCGTCGACCTTGTCGGGATCGGTCGTGACCACCTCGATCATGCCGACGGCGTCGCCGAGGCGAAGCAGGGTCTGCGCGTTGGCCATCGGCATGACGACGAATGCCTTGTCGTAATCGTAGATGCCGACCTCGAAGATCGCGACGATGCGGTAGGCGACGATGCGCGGGACGCTGCCGAACGGGGTCACCTGCCCGTCGGGCGAGATCAGGCTGATCGTGTCGCCGACCTGCGCGCCGAGCGCTTCGGCTAGCCGCGCGCCGATCGCGACGGTGGTGGTGCCTGGGACGAGGCCGGACAGGGTGCCGCGCTTGACGTTCGACGCGATGACCTTGGTCGCGTTCAGGTCGGCGACGGTCATGCCGCGAACGAGCGCGCCCTGCACTCGCCCGCCGAAACTGACCATCAGCGGCTGTTCGATCAACGGAGTGGCACTGACGACGCCGGGGAGCTTGCGGAGGTCCGCCGACAGCGGGCCCCAGTCGGCGAGCTTGCCGCCATAGCCCTGGATGACGGCGTGGCCGTTCAATCCGAGGATGCGATCGAACAGCTCGGCGCGGAAGCCGTTCATCACGCTCATCACCGCGATCAGCGCGGCGACCCCGAGCGCGACGGCGACGAGGCTGATCGACGCGACGAGGAAGATGAACCCCTCGCCGCGCCCCGGCAGGAGGTAGCGCGCGGCGATCATGCGTTCATAGCGGGTGATCATTGGCTGAGCTTGGCGACCGCCGCGTCGACGCTCATCTCATCCTTGGCGCCTGCCCCACGCCGCTTGACCTCGACAGTGCCGGCGGCGACGCCCTTGGGGCCGATGACGACCTGCCACGGGATGCCGATCAGGTCGGCAGTGGCGAACTTGGCCCCGCCGCGCTCGTCGCGGTCGTCGTAGAGGACTTCGACCCCGGCGGCTTCGAGCCTAACGTAGAGCGCATCCGCCGCCGCCGTGCACGCCGCATCGTCGACGCGAAGGTTGATCAGCACGACGCGATACGGGGCGACGGCGTCGGGCCAGATTATGCCGTCCTTGTCGTGGCTCGCCTCGATGATCGCGCCCATCAACCGCGACACGCCGATGCCGTAGCTGCCCATGTGCGGGACGATCTGCTCGCCCCCTGGCCCCTGCACCGACAGGCCCATCGCCTGCGAGTATTTGGTGCCGAAGTAGAAGATCTGCCCGACCTCGATCCCGCGCGCTTCCTTCAGGCTCGCGCCGGTGGCAGCTTCGGCAGCGGGATCGCGTTTCTCGTCGGTCGCAGCGTAGTCGGCGTTGAGTCCGTCGACGTACGCCTGCAGCGCGACGGCATCATCGGCATCGACCGTCAGCGAGCGCGGCTGCTCCCACCGGTCGTGGTAGAAGACGCCGCTCTCGCCAGTCGCCGCGACAATGTGGAACTCGTGGCTGAGGTCGCCGCCGATCGGGCCGGTGTCGGCGCGCATCGGGATCGCGTGCATCCCCATCGCCGCAAAGGTGCGGAGGTACGCGATGAACATGCGGTTGTAGCTGTGTCGCGCGGAGGCGAGGTCGACATCGAAGCTGTACGCGTCCTTCATCAGGAACTCGCGCCCGCGCATGACGCCGAAGCGCGGGCGGATCTCATCACGGAACTTCCACTGGATCTGATAAAGGTTGCGCGGCAGGTCGCGGTAGCTCCGCACCCCGTTGGCAAAGATCGTCGTGAACAGCTCCTCAGCCGTGGGTGAGAACAGCATCTCGCGGTCATGGCGGTCGGTGATCCGCAGCATCTCGGGGCCATAGGCGTCGTAGCGGCCTGATGTCTTCCACAGTTCGGCCGACTGGATCGTCGGCATCAGCACCTCGACCGCACCGGCGCGGTCCTGTTCGACGCGGACGATGCCTTCGATCTTCTTGAGCACGCGCAGACCAAGCGGAAGCCACGCATAGATGCCTGCCGCCGTCTGGCGGATCAGCCCAGCGCGAAGCATCAGCTGGTGACTGACGACCTGCGCCTCGCCCGGTGTCTCTTTAAGCACGGGGAGGAAATAGCGGCTGAGGCGCAAGGGACAGGTCTTTCTGGCGGGAGGTTGGCGGCGCAAGGTCTAGCGAAGCTGTTGCAACCGCACAACACCGCGCAATAAAGCGTTACCGAAACAGTTATTTAGCGATGACAACGAATGGCGTGCGGCGTAGCGACGTAATCAAGTTCCACGGCTTCTCAACGAGCCAGGGTTCAGGGAGTAAACGGCCAGCGTAAGGCCGCAAGAGCGTGAACGGTCGGGCCAGGGGGCTACAAACGACCGCCACGCGAAGTTCGTCTCGTCACCGCGAACGCCCGGGTCACCCCCGGGCGTTTTGCTGTCAGGCTGACCCCCGCATCGCAACACGCCGATCGACCTTCGCAACGACCAGACCAATTTTGCACCGACCACGCCAGATTTCGACCGGCTGCGAGGCGTTCATGGCACGGGCATGGTCGAGCGCCGAAAAATCGTCGGCCAACCGGTGCACGGCGGCGGTATCGACCATCCCCGAGATGTTAAGCTTGTAGAATGTATATTCTGCCCTGAGCATCTTACCTCGCCCGGCTTGTCGCAAAAAGATGGATAACCAATTATTACGGACCCGTTGAGCGAAATCGGTAACACGTCATCTTCGGCTCGACCACAATCACGGAACGGCGATTACTAAATTACGACGGTACGACCCAGACTTTTAGCGCGTCTCCATTGGAGAATGGTCGATCTGACCCGAGCAACAGACTGCGGAGATGTTATGGCGCACCGGGCGTGACCCGGCGCTAGACGAGGCGGCTCTGCTTGACCGCCGCCGCGATGAAGGCGGCGAACAGCGGGTGCGGCTCGAACGGCTTCGATTTCAGCTCGGGGTGGAACTGCACGCCGACGAACCACGGGTGGTCGGGGCGCTCAACGATTTCAGGCAGGACACCATCGGGCGACATGCCGCTGAACTGGAGGCCGCCGCCTTCGAGCGCAGCGCGGTAGCGGGTGTTGACCTCGTAGCGGTGCCGGTGGCGCTCGCTGATGTCGGTCGCCCCATATGCGGCGGCGGCGACGCTGTTGCCGGCGAGGTGCGCGGGATACGCGCCGAGACGCATCGTCCCGCCCTTGTCGCCGTCGGCGGCGCGCTGCTCGACCGTGCCGCGTGCGGTTGTCCATTCGGTGATCAGCCCGACGACGGGTTCGGATGTCGGCCCGAACTCTGACGACCCGGCCCCCGTGACCCCAACGGCGCGCGCGGCCTCGATACACGCCATCTGCATGCCAAGGCAGATGCCGAAGAACGGTACCTCGCGTTGCCGCGCAAAGCGGACGCTTTCGATCATGCCCTCGGTCCCGCGCTCACCGAAGCCGCCGGGGACGAGGATGCCGTGGAGCGGTTCGAGTTCGGCGGCGACATCGGCGGTCGGGTCCTCGAACACCTCGCCTTCGATCCAGCGGACGTTGACCTTGACGCGGTTGGCGATGCCGCCGTGGACGAGCGCCTCGGTCAGCGACTTATACGCGTCGCGGAGCCCCATGTATTTGCCGACGACGCCGATCGTCACCTCGCCCTCGGGATTGCGGAGGCGCTCCATGATCGCTTCCCACCGCGCGAGGTCGGGGACGGCGGCGTCGGCCATGCCAAAGGCGGCAAGAACCTGCTCGTCCAACCCGGCGCGATGGTATTGCAGCGGGACCGAATAGATCGAGTCGGCGTCCAATGCCGGGATGACAGCTTCCTTCGGGACGTTGCAAAACAGTGCGATTTTGGCGCGGTCGCTGTCGGGGAGCGGGTGTTCGGAGCGGCAGACGAGGACGTGCGGCGCGATGCCGATGCCGCGCAATTCGGCGACACTGTGCTGCGTCGGCTTGGTCTTCAATTCGCCCGCCGCCGCCAGATACGGGATCAGCGTGCAATGGATGTAGATCGCATTCCCACGGCCAAGATCGTTGCCGGTCTGACGGATCGCCTCGAGGAACGGTAGCGACTCGATGTCGCCGACCGTCCCGCCGATCTCGCACAGGACGAAGTCGAGGTCGTCGGTTTCGGCGAGCGCGAACGCCTTGATCGCGTCGGTGACATGGGGAATGACCTGGACCGTTGCACCAAGGAAGTCGCCGCGCCGTTCCTTCGTCAAAATGTCGTAATAGACGCGGCCCGACGTGATGTTGTCGCTCTGCTTGGACGCGACGCCGGTGAAGCGTTCGTAATGGCCGAGGTCGAGATCGGTCTCAGCGCCGTCGTCGGTAACGAACACCTCGCCGTGCTGGTACGGGCTCATCGTCCCTGGATCGACGTTCAGATAGGGGTCGAACTTGCGGATGCGGACCCGGTAGCCGCGCGCCTGGAGCAACGCCCCGAGCGCCGCTGCCATGAGACCTTTACCGAGCGACGAAACCACGCCGCCGGTGATGAAAATATACCGCGCCATGGGAGGAACTGCCTAGCTGCGGAAGTCGCGCCGCGCCAGTGGCAGCGGCAAGAAAGCTGGGGACAACCCGCACGACCAGAGTCGTCGGTCCGGGTCGATAACGAACCGAAGCGGTTCACGGGTAGATCTGGAAGTTGACGAAAGTAGCGCCACGCACGGGTTGGGTTGTAGGGCTTTCAAACCGTTACGGCACTTTCGGCGCAAACGCGCGGTCAGGGTGGCAGGCCATCATACGGCGACGATAACGCGGAACGATGACTGTAGGACAGCGATAACTTTCAGCGCTCCCGAACCTCGCACACCCATCAGTCGATCAGGCTCGCCCGTTTCGTATCGGGCAGCAGCATCACGGCGACCAGCGACACGCCGATCGTTGCCGCAACATACCAGAAGAACCCCGCTTCGTGCCCCGCGCTCTTGAACGCCAGCGCGACATATTCCGCCGTGCCGCCGAAGATCGACACCGATACCGCATAGGGCAGGCCGACGCCGAGCGCACGCACGCTCGCCGGGAACAGCTCGGCCTTCACCAGCCCCGAAATCGCGGTGTAGCCACTCAGCACCGTCAATGCGGCAAGGATCAGTAGGAACGCGGTCAGATGGCTCGCGCTGTGCGTGAGCGCGGTCAACAGCGGCACGGTCCCGACCAGCCCGAGCACGCCGAAGGCAATCAACTGTGGCTTGCGCCCAAAGCGGTCGGACAGCGCGCCGAAGACCGGCTGGATGAGCATATAGACAAGCAGCGTGCCGAAGGCGACGAGACTCGCATCGGGCTTGGTCCAGCCGAGCGTGTTGACGAGGAATTTCTGCATGTATGTCGTGAAGGTATAGAAGGCGAGACTGCCGCCTGCGCCGAGCATGACGACGAGCGCGACGCGACCACGAAATGCCGCCAGCTGTCCGAACGGGTTGCGCCGTGCGGCCGGCGCGGTGTCGTCGAACGCCGCCGTCTCGACCAACGATGTCCGCAGCCACAAGGCGACGACGGCGAGCACCGCGCCGATGACGAACGGGATGCGCCACCCCCACGCGTGGAGATCGGCCTCCGACAGCGTCGCCTGCAACGCCAAGAGAACGGCGAGGGCCAGCAGCTGACCGCCGATCAGCGTGACATATTGAAAGCTGGCGAGGAAGCCGCGGTGCGCCGTGCCCGCCATCTCGCTCAGATACGTCGCCGACGCACCATATTCGCCGCCGACCGACAGGCCCTGAAGCAGCCGCGCAAGAACGAGCAACATCGGCGCGGCGACGCCGATGCGGTCGAACCCCGGCGTCACCGCGATCAACCCCGATCCGCCGCACATCAGCAGCACCGACAGCGTCAGCGCCGCCTTGCGTCCCCTGCGGTCTGCGTAAACCCCAAGGAGCCAGCCACCGACGGGGCGCATGACAAAGCCGATGGCGAATACGGCGGCGGTATTGAGCAACTGCGCGGTCGCGTCGCCCTTGGGAAAAAACACATGGGCGAAATAAAGCGAGAACGCCGAATAGACGTAAAAATCGAACCATTCGACCAGATTACCGATCGTCCCCCCCGCGATTGCGCGGAGGCGCCCCGTCGACGTTGCGGCCCCCGCCCCGTTCACTAGTTGGCGAGCGGAACCGAGTCGGCTGGGGCGACAGGCTTCGCAGGCTTGGCCGGCGCGGTCCGCTGGAACAACGGCACCCCGCCCGGCGCGGCGGGAGCCCCACCCGCCGCCGGCTTGGCGAGCGTCGTGTCGATGACGTGACCGCGCTTCGATGTCGTCGCGAGAACGGCAAGCAGGATGCT
>JBBRQR010000072.1:0-10716 GCA_038226115.1 Sphingomonadales bacterium
AGATGCGCGGCGATCATCGCCGAGCATTCGATGTGCCACCCCGGACGCCCGCGCCCCCATGGGCTGTCCCACCCCGGCTGCGCCGCCGTGCTCGGCTTCCACAGGACGAAGTCGGCGGGGTTGCGCTTGTACGGCGCGACCTCGACGCGCGCCCCGGCGATCATCTCGTCGAGCGGACGCCGCGACAGCCGTCCATAATCGCCCGGGGCCGCGACATCGAACAGGACGTGGCCCTCGGCGGGGTAAGCGACGCCCTTCGCGATCAGCACCTCGATCATCGCGACCATCGCCGGGATGTTGTCGGTCGCGTGCGGCGCAAGCGTCGGCTCCGCGACCCCGAGCGCGCCCATGTCGGCAAGGTAATGCGCCTCGAACCGCTCGGTGATGACCTTGGGATCGACGCCTTCGGCGGCGGCGGCGGCGATGATCTTGTCGTCGATGTCGGTGATGTTGCGCGCATAGACGAGCGCGTCGGGGCCGTAGGTGTGGCGCAGCAGGCGAGCGAGGACGTCGAACACGACCGCAGGCCGGGCGTTACCGATGTGCGCGCGCCCATAGACCGTCGGCCCGCAGACATACATCGTCACCCGCGCGGGGTCGGCGGGGACAAAGTCGACCTTCGCCCGGCGCATCGTGTCGTAGAGGCGGATGGTCACGGGCGGGGTCTAGCAGTCGGATTGGCGGGTAGCGAGCGGGCGATCACAGCGGGGTTTTGCTCCCCGAATCGAGCAGCTTGTCGAGAGCGCTGCGGTCGCCGTCCGAATAACCGGGTCGGCGGGGATCGCCGTCATTCGGACCGCGATCGCGCGGGATCGCCGGATGGCCGGGCGGCAGGATGGGATCGACAGCAACGTGCGGGTCGGTCACCGGGTGCCGACGCTTTTCGACGAAATCGACCATCGCCTTTGACGTGACCTCGAGCAGCGGCGCGGTGCGCGACGCAGTCAGCCATTCGGGACGCGGCGTGCCGCTCGCCATCGTCTCGAAACCCAGCCCGAGGACAAGCCAGATCACCGCGCCGAACAACAGCCCCTTGAACGCGCCGAAGCCAAGCCCGAGCACCCGGTCGACCGGGCCGACGACCGACGACCGCGTCCGGTCGCCAAGCTCGGCGGCGATCATGCGGAACGCGATGAAGGTCGTCAGGAAGATCACCGCGAAGGCGAGGATCGCAGCCCCCGATTCGGTGTGGAGGAAGCGCATCGCCAGCTTGACGCCAGCGGGATACAGAAGCCGCACGGCAAAGAACGCCGCGACCCACGCGAGGAGCGACAGCACTTCGGTCACGAACCCGCGCGCGAGGCCGGCCAGCCCGCCGACGACGATCAGGATGAGGACGACGACGTCGAGAGCGGTCAGGGCGTTGAAGGCGGACATGAAGAGGGCTTAGCGGGTTTGGCCAGCATGGGAAATGGACGGGTCGCAACGGCGCAATGTCGCTACCCCTTCACACCCAACCGATCGACCAGTGCGCCAACCGTCTTGATCTTTGCCGTCCGCAAGCCTCCGCTTGCCTCCGTCACGCCCGGAACGAGCGCGGCAGCAAAACCGAGCTTGGCCGCTTCCTTCAGCCGTAGCCCGGCGTGACCGACGCCACGAACTTCGCCCGACAGTGCGATTTCGCCGAAGACGACGGTGTCGGCCCCGACCGGTGCCTCGGTCAGAGCCGAAACGAGGGCGGCAGCGACCGCCAAGTCAGCGGCGGGGTCGTTGATCCGCAGGCCGCCGGCGACGTTCAGATAAACCTCGCAGTTCGAAAAGCTGAGCCCGCAGCGCGATTCGAGGACGGCGAGGATCATCGCCAGCCGCGCACTGTCCCAGCCGACGACGGCTCGGCGCGGGGTCGCGCCGCTCGGCAGGCGGACAACGAGCGCCTGGATTTCGACGAGGACGGGCCGTGTCCCTTCGAGCGCGGGAAAGACGACAGCCCCCGAAACAGCGTGCTCGCGATCGGTCAGGAACAAGCTCGACGGATTGGCGACCTCCTCAAGTCCGTCCGCCCCCATCGCAAAGACGCCGATCTCGTCGGTCCCGCCAAAGCGGTTCTTGACCGCGCGGAGGATGCGATACTGGTGGCTGCGCTCGCCTTCGAAATACAGGACGGTGTCGACCATGTGTTCGAGGACACGCGGTCCCGCAATCTGTCCGTCCTTGGTGACATGGCCGACCAATACCAGCGCCGCGCCGCTGCTCTTGGCGTAGCGGATCAGCTCGTGAGCAGCGGCGCGAACCTGACTGACGGTCCCCGGCGCGCCCTCAAGCGTATCGCTGTGCATCGTCTGGATCGAGTCGATGACGACCAGCCCCGGCGGCGGACCGGCGTTGAGGGTCGTGAGGATATCGCGCACCGATGTCGCCGCCGCGAGCGCAACGGGAGCCTTCGCCATTCCCAGCCGCCGCGCGCGGAGCCGAACCTGATCGGCGGCTTCCTCGCCAGAGATATAGGCGACGCGGACGCCGCCGAGCGCCATTCGCCCGGCGGCCTGCAACAGCAGCGTCGATTTGCCGATGCCGGGGTCGCCGCCGATCAACACCGCAGACCCCGCGACCAGCCCGCCACCCAACGCGCGGTCGAGTTCCGCGATGCCGGTGGTCGCACGCGCCGGAATGGTAACGTCGTCGTCAAGGCCGGTCAGCCCGATGCCGCGCCCGCCGCTGCTCAGGCTGTGCTTGGCGCTAAACGCCGTAACGACTGCCGCAGCCTCCTGCTGGATCGTGTTCCACGCGCTGCAGTCGCCGCACTGCCCTGCCCAGCGCGGTGACACCGCGCCGCACGATTGGCAGACATATCGGACAGCGGCGCGGGCCATGAGTTCTCCGGGTACGAAGCAGGAACGTAGCCGCGCGTCGGAGCGTCGGCAAGGCCCGCTAGCTCGTCGCGACCGGCGCGGTGCAACCTATGCGCGCGGTTGCGCGAATGGTAGCGAACGAAGTCAGGCGGGGAGGAACGCGATGCGCGAAAAGGAACTGCGGCTCGCGCTTGTCTGCTACGGCGGCATTAGCCTTGCGGTCTATATGCACGGCATCACCAAGGAAGTGTGGAAGCTGGTCCGCGCGTCGGCGACACGGCGCCGCGGCGACCCGGTGGGACCGGATACCGAGGCGGTTTACGGCGAATTGCTCGACATGATCGGCGACCGGGTCGACCTGCGCGTGATCGTCGACATCATTGCCGGCGCGTCGGCGGGTGGAATCAACGGCATCCTGCTGGCGGACGCGATCGCGGGCGGGCACGATATGGAGCCGCTGCGCGCCTTGTGGCTCGACGGGGCCGATGTCGACAAGCTGCTCGACGAAGGTGGCGCGGCCGGGAAATGGACCAAATGGTGGGCGACGCCGTTGGTGTGGTACGCGCGGCGGCACGGGTACGGCATGGCCGACGAGGTGGTCGATCCGGCGGCACGGGTCGAAGTCCGGGCCAAGCTGTCGCGCTTCATGCGCTCGCGCTGGTTTCGCCCGCCTTTCTCCGGCGTCGGCTTCACCGGCTTGCTGTATGACGCGCTGGCGAGCATGGCGGCAATGCCGCCGGGTGCGCCGCTGATCCCGCCGGGCCTGCCGCTCGACCTGTTCGTCACAGTTACCGATTTCAATGGGCGGCCCGAAACGCTGACGCTCCATTCGCCGCCAACGATCAGTGAGACCGAGCACCGTCTGGTCATCGGCTTCCGCTCCGCCGCCGGCGTTGGCGAACGGACGATCGGTGACCCTGCCGAACTTGCTTTTGCCGCGCGCGCGACGGCGTCGTTTCCCGGTGCGTTCCCGCCCGCGCACGTCGGCGAGATCGACGCCGTGATCGCGGCGCGCGAGCGGAAGTGGCCGGGACGCGAGGTGTTCCTGCGGCGCATATTCCCCAGTCGCGGCAGCCGCAACCACCCATTCGAGGACGCGGCACTGATCGACGGCAGCGTCCTCAACAATCGCCCGTTCGGCCCCGCTATCGAGGCGCTGCGCGACCGCCCGTCGCACCGCGAGGTCGACCGCCGCTTCGTCTATATCGACCCCAAGCCCGGAATGGCCGGAACAGCGTCCGATGTCATGGCCCCCGGCTTCTTCACTACCGTCCTACGCGCGCTGGCCGACATTCCCCGCGAGCAGCCGATCCGCGACAACCTCGAGGCGATCGCCGCACTGTCGGCGCGCGTACGGCGGCTGAGGCACGTCGTCGAGGGGATGACGCCGCAAGTCGACGCGGCAGTCGAAAACGCGATAGGCCTGCGATTCTTCATGCTGCCGCTGACGGCGACGCGGCTCAGCGCGTGGCGGTCGCGAGCGCAGACGGCAGCGGCGCGCAGCGCGGGTTTCGCTTATGCAGCGTATGGCGCGCTGAAGCTGGCGCAAATTACCGATACCGTCGCGGCGCGGATTGCCGTGGCCGCGGGCGATCCGGCGGCCGCAAATGCGATTTCCGGTTTCGTCGAGAGCCAGCGTCTTGCCGTCGCCGCCGCAGCGGCGCGCGGAGGAGCATATTCGGCATTCGTCGATTTCCTGCGGCGCTTCGATCTCGACTTTCGCATCCGCCGCCTGCGGTTCCTGCTGCGGCGGCTGAACCGCCTCTCTGCCACGCTCGACGACAGCGAGCGCGCGGCGATCGACCGCCTAAAAGCTGAACTTTATGCGCTGATCGCGCCCTATCTCGCTCGGCGCGGCGGGAATGTGCTCGACCGATCCGCCTTCGCAGGCGCGGCGGCCGACCCACGGACGGCGCTGGCGGCGTTCGCGGCTGTGCTTGACCTCAAGGCGCTCGACGCGGCGACTGACGCGAGGCTGGTCGAGCTTTTGGCCGAAGACGGGGCATCTCCTGTCCGCCGGGCGCTCCTTCGCGCGTGGCTTGGCTTCCCGTTCTACGACATCGCGCTGTTGCCGCTGCTCCACGGCGACGGGCACGACGATCTTGACGAGATCAAAGTCGACCGCATTGCTCCCGACGATGCCCAAGCGATTCGGCGCGGCGGCCATGCCGCAACGTTGAAGGGAACCCAGTTCAATTCGTTCGGCGCGTTCTTCAGTCGCGCCTACCGCGAGAATGATTATCTCTGGGGTCGCCTGCACGGAGCCGAGCGGCTGATCGATATCGTCGTTTCGGCGGCGGGCGATTCCGCGCCAGCCATTGCGGTCGTTAACGCCGTCAAGCAACGCGCATTCCGGGCCATCGTCGATGCCGAGCGATCATTCCTGACGGCGGTGCCAGATTTGCTCGCGGAACTCGATGCGACCCTTGTTAACGGAACGACCGCTCCACCGCGTTCAGCCTGACGTGACCAGCCGCACGGGCCGCCGCGCCGATTTGATGCCTTTGAGGAAATAAAGAATCAGCGCCATCCCGGCCACGGTCGGCAGCCCCCAGAACACCGGATTGAAGGCATGCGCCGGCAGCATCTTCACCAGCCCGACCGAGAGGAAGGCGGTGTAGGCGGCAATCCCGGTCGCGACCATCGCCTTCAAATGTTCGGGGATGTAATCGGTGCGCCCGGGGTCGGTCTTGAATATATAAATTAGGTAGGTCGTCGTCGTGCCGAACCCGATGACCGAGACGCCGATCATCAACGGTTGACGCAGCAGCGCGCCGTGCACCGCACAATTTACTGCTGCCACCAGAACGGCAACTTGCAACCCTACCATCGTCCAGTGACGATTGGCGATGTGCTTCCGCTTGTTCACGATCATCGCGAAACCGTAACGCGTCATGGTCAGGGTCAGCAGCCCAAGATAGATCATCATCCAGCCGAATAGGCCGCGGTATAGCGTGACATCGCTCAGCCCCGGATGCATCGCCAGCGGCCAGAACAGGCTCAGTGTGCCCATGCCGAGCGCCATGATGCTGGCGGCGTAGATGCTTGTGCCGAACACGAACCCCCAGCGACGGTGCGCCAGCCCGCCCTTTGCCGTAATGATCGCTCCCCAAAAACTGCTGAGAGCGACAGCACCGGCCCCGACGTGGGCGGAAAGAAACAGAGTGAATAACCAAGGCATCGTGACGAGCCATCCAAGCGCATTGTCGCCGACGACCCTGTAAGAAACCTCTCCATGCGACAAGTCCTATGGTCAATGGCAGCGGATCCGCCGCCGCCTGACACGATTGAAAGTTGCTCCAAATCGTCGGTCGACAACGACTACGAACCGCCCGTTTCTGGCCCGGTGCAGTGCGCGTCCTTGCACGCGCCGAACCCCCATGCTAACGCCCCGCTCGCTTATCCCCGGTGCCTCTGCCGCCGTGCGTCAACTCCAGGGCGAGCGTCATCCGGGCCAATCTTTCTGTTTGGGCGAGTTTCGTGGAAACATCGGGCGGTATCGTTGCGGGACTGTCGGGGCGCTATGCCACCGCACTGTTCGACCTTGCGCGCGACGGCAAGAGCGTCGACGCCGTCGCCGCCAGCCTTGCGTCGGTAACGGCGGGCCTCGCCGAATCAGACGATCTCCGCCGCCTGACGACCAGCCCGATGATCGATCGCGCCGTCGCCGCCGCCGCGATTAAAGCCGTCGCCGAAGCCATGGCGCTTGATCCGCTGACGACGAACTTCCTCGGCGTGCTCGCCACAAACCGCCGCCTCAGTGCGTTGCCCGCGATCATCCGCGACTTCGCCAAACTGACTGCCCGCTCGCGCGGTGAGATCACCGCCGAAGTCACCAGCGCCCACCCGCTCGATGCCGATCAACAGACCGCGCTTAAGGCCAAGCTCCGCACGGGCCTCGGTGCCGACGCCGCCCTTATTCTGAACGTCGATCCCGAAATCCTTGGCGGGCTTGTCGTCCGCGTGGGGTCGCGGATGATCGACAGCTCGCTCCGCACCAAATTGAACAGCCTCGCTACGGCGATGAAGGGTTAGACGATGGACATTCGTGCCGCCGAAATCTCGCAGGTCATCCGTGACCAGATCGCCAATTTCGGAACCGAAGCGCAAGTCAGCGAAGTCGGCCAGGTCCTGTCGGTCGGCGACGGCATCGCTCGCGTCTTCGGCCTCGATAACGTCCAGGCGGGCGAGATGGTCGAATTCCCCGGCGGTATTCGCGGCATGGCGCTCAACCTCGAAGCCGATAATGTCGGCATCGTTATCTTCGGGTCGGATTCGACGATCAAGGAAGGCGACACCGTAAAGCGCACCGGCACCATCGTCGACGTTCCCGTCGGCAAGGGTCTGCTTGGGCGCGTCGTCGACGGCCTCGGCAACCCGATCGACGGCAAGGGTCCGCTAACCGACGTCGTCCGCAGCCGCGTCGAAGTGAAGGCCCCGGGCATCATTCCGCGCAAGTCGGTCAACGAGCCGATGCAGACCGGTCTCAAGGCGCTCGATGCTCTCGTGCCCGTCGGGCGCGGCCAGCGCGAGCTGATCATCGGCGACCGCCAGACCGGCAAAACCGCCGTCGCGATCGACACCTTCATCAACCAGAAAGCGCCTAACGCCGCCGCTGGCGACGACGATACCAAGAAGTTGTTCTGCATCTATGTTGCCGTCGGCCAGAAGCGTTCGACTGTCGCCCAGATCGTCCGCGCGCTCGAAGAGAATGGCGCGATGGAGTATTCGATCGTCGTCGCCGCGACCGCGTCAGAGCCCGCCCCGCTTCAGTTCCTCGCGCCGTACACCGGCTGCACGATGGGCGAGTTCTTCCGTGACAACGGGATGCATGCGGTCATCGTCTACGACGACCTGTCGAAGCAGGCGGTCGCCTATCGCCAGATGTCGCTCCTCCTCCGCCGTCCGCCGGGTCGCGAAGCCTATCCCGGCGACGTCTTTTATCTCCACAGCCGCCTGCTCGAACGCGCCGCTAAGATGAGCGATGCGCACGGCAATGGCTCGCTGACCGCGCTGCCGATCATCGAGACGCAGGCGGGTGACGTGTCGGCGTATATCCCGACCAACGTCATCTCGATCACCGACGGCCAGATCTTCCTCGAAACCGAGCTGTTCTTCCAGGGCATCCGCCCGGCGATCAATGTCGGCCTGAGCGTCAGCCGCGTCGGCTCGGCGGCACAGACCAAGGCGATGAAGAAGGTCGCCGGGACGATCAAGCTCGAACTCGCGCAGTATCGCGAGATGGCTGCATTCGCGCAGTTCGGCTCCGACCTCGACGCCTCGACGCAAAAGCTGCTCAACCGGGGAGCCCGCCTGACCGAGTTGCTCAAGCAGGGCCAGTACAAGCCGATGCCGTTCGAGGAGCAGGTCGTCAGCATCTTTGCTGGCGTCAACGGCTATCTCGACAAGGTGCCCGCCAAGGACGTGACGCGCTTCGAAGCGGCCTTGCTCACCGACGTCCGCGCCAACCACGCCGACCTGCTGACCGCGATCCGGACGAGCAAAGACATTAGCGACGACACCAAGAAGGGTCTCAACGCAATGCTGACCGAGTTCGGGCGGACGTTCGCGTAAGCGGGCGGCATAGACCATGGCCTCCCTCAAAGCCCTCAAGCTACGGATCGCGTCGATCAAGTCGACGCAGAAGATCACCAAGGCGATGAAGATGGTCGCCGCCGCGAAGCTGCGCCGGTCGCAGGAGGCGGCGGAAGCTGCGCGCCCGTATTCGGAGCGGATGGCGGCGGTGATGGCATCGCTCGGCAGCCGCGTTACCGTCGGGCCAGAATCGCCGAAGCTGCTCGCCGGGACAGGCAGTGATCAAACCTATCTGCTCGTCGTCGTCACCTCGGAGCGCGGGCTTGCTGGCGGGTTCAACACCAATATCGTCCGCCTCGCCCGCAAGCGCGCCGAGGAGTTGATGGCGCAGGGCAAGACGGTCAAGCTGCTCCTCGCCGGGCGCAAGGGCCGCGCCGCCTTCGTCCGCACCCACCGCGACGCGATCCTCGACACGCTCGACCTGATCCACGGCAAGGCACAGCAGTTCGCCGATGCACAGGTGATTGCCGCCAACGTTATCGACCGCTTCGCTCATGGCGAGTTCGATGTCGCTGAGCTGTTCTTCTCGCGCTTCCGCTCGGCGTTAGTGCAGGAGCCGACGACGGTGCGCCTGATCCCCGCCGCCCTGCCCGAAGCGGCCAAGCCCGAGGCGACCGCCGCGAGCGGTCCTCCGCCCGCCGCGATCGAGTACGAGCCCGACGAGGAGGCGATCCTCGCCGACTTGTTGCCGCGCAACCTCGCCGTTCAAATCTTCCGCGCGATGCTCGAGAATCAGGCGAGCTTCTTCGGCGCGCAGATGACGGCGATGGACAATGCCACCCGAAATGCCGGCGACATCATCACTCGCCTGACGATCGTCTACAACCGCACGCGGCAGGCGGCGATCACCACCGAGCTGATCGAAATCATCGCCGGCGCCGAATCACTGTAAGCTGACCCGACCGAAGGACTTCCCCCCATGGCCACCACCCCCACAACCAACAACATCGGCCGCGTGTCGCAGGTCATTGGCGCAGTCGTCGACGTCCAGTTCGACACTGCTCTACCGGCGATCCTGTCGGCGCTCGAGACGCGGATCGAAGATCGCCGCCTCGTTCTCGAGGTCGCTCAGCATCTCGGTGAGAACACCGTGCGCACCATCGCGATGGACGCGACCGACGGGCTCGTCCGCGGGCAGGCGGTGACCGACACCGGCGACCAGATTCGCGTTCCGGTGGGGCCGATGACGCTCGGGCGCATCCTCAATGTCATCGGTGAGCCGATCGACGAGCGCGGGCCGGTTAACGCCGAGATCACGATGCCGATCCACGCCGAGGCGCCGAGCTTCATGGAACAGGCGACCGACAGCTCGATCCTCGTCACCGGCATCAAGGTCATCGACCTGATCGCGCCGTACGCCAAGGGCGGCAAGATCGGCCTGTTCGGCGGGGCGGGCGTCGGCAAGACCGTGCTCATCCAGGAGCTGATCAACAACATCGCCAAGGGCCACGGCGGCACTTCGGTGTTCGCCGGCGTCGGCGAGCGGACGCGTGAGGGCAACGACCTGTACCACGAGTTCCTCGAAGCGGGCGTCATCGCGTCGGATGCCGACGGCAACCCGACCCCGGTCGGATCGAAGGTCGCGCTCGTCTACGGCCAGATGAACGAGCCGCCGGGTGCCCGCGCGCGCGTCGCGCTGAGCGGCCTGACCAACGCCGAGTACTTCCGCGACGTCGAGGGGCAGGACGTGCTGTTCTTCGTCGACAACATCTTCCGCTTTACCCAGGCGGGTTCCGAAGTGTCGGCTCTGCTCGGGCGCATACCAAGCGCCGTCGGCTATCAGCCGACGCTCGCGACCGATATGGGTCAGTTGCAGGAGCGAATCACCTCGACCCAGAAGGGGTCGATTACTTCGATTCAGGCGATCTACGTTCCCGCCGACGATCTGACCGACCCGGCCCCGGCGACATCGTTCGCCCACCTTGACGCGACAACGACGCTTAGCCGTTCGATTGCTGAACTCGGCATCTACCCCGCTGTCGACCCACTCGATTCGACCAGCCGCGTGCTCGAGCCGCGCACCGTCGGCGAGGAGCATTACGCCGTCGCACGTTCGGTGCAGGAGGTGCTTCAGAAGTACAAGTCGCTTCAGGACATCATCGCCATCCTCGGGATGGATGAGTTGTCGGAGGAAGACAAGCTGACTGTCGCCCGCGCGCGCAAGGTCCAGCGCTTCCTCAGCCAGCCGTTCCACGTCGCCGAGATCTTCACCGGCACGCCGGGTGTATTCGTGGCGATCGAAGATACGATCAAGGGCTTTAAGGCGATCGTCGCTGGTGAGTACGACCACCTTCCCGAAGCCGCCTTCTACCTCGTCGGCACGATCGAGGAC
>JBBRQR010000073.1:0-10597 GCA_038226115.1 Sphingomonadales bacterium
AACGGACAAAGCGTGAAATGATGAAGCTGCCACATGAGCATCGACCCTAGCGCGTGCGTCGCCGCCGCGTCACGGGGATAGTTCGGTTTAGGCGTTGATCATCGGACGCTGACGCGAAAACCACCGGGCGTGACGACAAGACCATACCCGCGTTTGGCGGCGTAGGCCGTTACTTCGGCCGCCGCGCCGGGGTCGTCGCTCGACAGATCGACCGTCGTCGCACCGTCACGCAACGCTCGGTCGAGGCGCAGCACCGGCCATGGGCAGCGCAGCCCGCGTGCGTCGACGTGGGTGACGGCGGGGGTAACAGCGGGGGTAACGGCGGGGGGCTGGTCGGGCGTCATGGCGCGGCATAGCATGCGGCCAACGACAAAGGGGAGACGACCATGTTCCGTGACGGCTTGCTGAATGAGCAGAAGATTCTCGTCACCGGGGGCGGGACCGGTCTCGGCAAATCGATGGCGCAGGCTTTTATGGCGCTGGGGGCCGAGGTCGTCATCTGGGGGCGGCGCGGCGGGGTGCTCGACGCGACTGCCGCCGAGCTGATCGCTGCGACCGGCGGACGCTGCACGGCGACGGCGGTCGACATCCGCAACGGCGCGGCGATCGACGACGCGATGGGCGAGATTTTCGCCACCGGCCCGCTGACCGGCCTCGTCAACAATGCCGCCGGCAACTTCATCTCGCCGACGCAGGACCTGTCGCCGAACGCGTTCAACTCGATCGCGTCGATTGTGGCGGCGGGGACGTTCAACACGACCGTCGCTGCGGGCAAGCGGTGGATCGAGGGAGGGCACAAGGGGTCGATCGTTTCGATCGTCACGACATGGGTGTGGAACGGCGGGCCGTTTACCGTGCCGTCGGCGATGTCGAAGGCGGGTGTCGCGGCGATGACGCAGAGCCTCGCCGTCGAATGGGGGCGGTACGGCATCCGCGCCAATGCCATCGCGCCGGGGCCGTTTCCGTCGAAGGGCATGAGCGACCGATTGATGCCCGCGCCGCTGATGGAGAAGACCGGCGGCAAGGGGGCGGCATCGATCCCGCTCGGGCGCTGGGGGGAGCTGTCCGAGCTCGACAATCTTGCCGTATTCCTGATGTCGGGCGGCTGCGATTATCTGACCGGGGCCGTCATACCGATCGACGGAGCCCAGTGGCTGGTGTCGGGCGGTAATTTCGCCAACCTGACCGCGCTCGATGCCGACGACTGGGCCGGGATCAGGACGGCGATCGCGGCAACCAACGCCGCCGACCGCGCCGCGCGGACGGCATAATCGACGCGATGTCGGCGAGCACTGGCGCGGCGGGAGGAATCGCCTAAACGGGACGACGATGCCCGCCGCCCACCGCCATGCGCTCGCCTTCATCTTCGTGACGGTGCTGATCGACGTCATCGGGTTGGGCATCATTATCCCGGTCCTGCCCAAGCTGGTCATGGCGCTCGCACATGTCGATGTCGGCGCAGCGGCGCGGATCGGCGGCTATCTGATGTTCGCCTATTCCGCGATGCAGTTTTTGTGCGGCCCGATACTGGGCGGATTGTCCGACCGCTTCGGTCGTCGCCCAATCCTGCTCGCCAGCCTTGCCGCCTTCGGGCTCGATTACGCGCTGATGGGCTTTGCCCCGACGCTGGCGTGGCTGTTCGCCGGACGCGTCATCGCCGGTATCGCAGGCGCATCGTTCAACAGCGCCTATGCCTATATCGCCGACGTGACGCCGCCCGAACGGCGGACGCAGGATTTCGGCCTGCTCGGCTTCGCCTTCGGGATCGGTTTCATCGTCGGCCCTGCGCTCGGTGGTTTTCTGGCAGTCTATGGCACGCGTGTCCCGTTCTTCGTCGCCGCCGGGCTTGCCCTCGCCAACGTCGTCTACGGCTATTTCGCGGTCCCCGAGAGCCTCGCCATTGCCGACCGACGCCCCTTCGACTGGCGTCGTGCCAACGTCTGGGGGTCGCTCGTTCGCCTGCGGCAGTTGCGGCCCGCAGTGTTACTGCTCGCGTTGGCGACCTTCCTGTGGAGCTTTGCCCAGATGTCGCTCCAGTCGACGTGGACATACTATACCCTTGCCCGCTTCGGCTGGAGCCTGCGCGAGGTCGGCTGGTCGCTCGCCGCCGTCGGGGTGTCGGCGATCTTTGCCCAGGTCGTGCTGATCCGAACTCTTGTCCCCCGCTTCGGCGAACGCCGCCTCGTCGGCTGGGGCGTCGTTAGCGCGGTCGGCAGCTATGTCATCTACGCCGTCGCGACCACTGGATGGACAATGTACGTTGGCATCGCCGTTGGCACACTAAGCGGGATCGTCTACCCGGCGCTCCAGTCGCTCATGTCGAGCGAGGTCGGGCGCGACGCGCAAGGCGAATTGCAAGGCGCGGTGTCGAGCCTCGTCAGCCTTGCCGCCATCGTCGGGCCGCTGGTGATGACGCAGGCTTTTGCGACATTCTCCGGCCCCGCCGCCCCGGTCCATTTGCCGGGGGCGGCCTTTGTAATTGCGGCGCTGCTGGCAACAGGGACGTTCGTCCTGTTCCGTCAGGCGAAGCCGGTTAAATCCGACCCATCAATACCAACACGATGATGACGATGACGAGCAGCCCGAGCCCGCCGCTCGGGCCATAGCCCCAGCCGCTCGAATAGCCCCAGCTTGGCAGCGCGCCGATCAGCAGCAGGATGAGAACGATCAGCAGGATGGTTCCGATGCCCATGGCGTGTTCCCTATTTTATGACGTGACGCGATAACGCGCCGTCGCCGCAACGGTTGCGTGTGTCGTGCCCCGCCCCTAAGTCGCGTCGATGTTGACCGTTGACGCCGCGCTGTCGCGCCTGACCGATGCCCTTGCTGCCGCGAAGTCGGCGGGGGCCGATGCCGCCGATGCTGTCTATGTTGGTGACGCTTCGACCTCGGTCAGCGTCCGCCTCGGCGTCCTCGAAGACATCGGACGGTCCGAAGGCGAGGAGGTCGGCCTGCGCGTCTTCGTCGGGACGCGCTCCGCGAGCGTCTCCACCTCGGACCTGTCGCCTGCCGCTATCGCCGCCGTCGTCGAACGTGCGGTGGCAATGGCCCGCGAAGCCCCCGACGATGATTTTGCCGGGCTTGCTCCGGTCGACCGACTGATGTCCGGCGACGCGCCCGACCTCGATCTCGACGATGGCGGCGACCCGGCGGGCGACACGTTGAAGGCACTCGCCATCGCCGCCGAAGACGCCGCGCGCGCGGTTCCCGGCATCACCAATTCCGAAGGCGGCGGGGCCAGCGCGGGGCGCGCGGTCATGGCGCTGGCGACGAGCGGCGGTTTTGCCCGCGGCTATCGCGGCACGAGCTACGGCGTGTCGGCGAGCGTCATCGCCGGCACCGGCCAGTCGATGCAGCGCGATTATTCATATCACAGCGCACGGCACTTCGCCGACCTCGAAGCCGCCGAAGCGATCGGGCGCGAGGCGGGCGAGCGCGCAGCGGCGCGGGTCGACCCGGCCAAGCTCGGGACGCAGGCGCTGCCGATCGTTTTCGACCCCCGTGTCGGCAGCTCGCTGCTCGGCCACTTTGTCGGCGCGATCACCGGCGGCGCGATCGCGCGCGGGACGAGCTTCCTCCGCGACGCGCTCGACACCGACGTTTTCGCGGCTGGGGTCACGATCCGTGACGAACCCCACCGCCGCCGTGGCCCGCGCTCGCGCCCGTTCGACGGCGAAGGGTTGCCGACGGCGGCGCGGGCGATCATCGACGCTGGACGGCTGACCGGATGGCTGATGGACAGCGCCAGCGCCCGCCAGCTTGGCCTCGCCCCGACCGGCCATGCGGTGCGCGGCGTGTCGGGACCGCCGGGTGCCGGGCCGTCGAACCTCCACATGGTGGCAGGCGCAATGACCCGCGCCGACCTGATCGGCTGTATCGCGCATGGGTTTTACGTCACCGAGCTGATCGGCATGGGCGTCAACGGGCTGACCGGCGACTATAGTCGCGGCGCAAGCGGGTTCCTGATCGTCGACGGCGTCATCGCCGGCCCGATCGCCGAAGTGACGATCGCCGGCAATCTCAAGGATATGTTCCGCGCGCTGACGCCCGCCGACGACCTTGTCTTCCGGCACGCGACCAACGTACCGACGATCCGGATCGACGGCATGACGCTCGCGGGTGCCTGACGCGACGGACCGCGCGGACGACGTCGCGCTGTTGCTGCGCGCGACACGGTCGGCGGCGGCTCTGGCGCTGGATTTCTTCGCGCGCGGCGATGTCGTCCGCTGGGACAAAGCCCCCGGCAACCCGGTCAGTGCCGCCGACCTGGCCGTTGATGCCCAGCTCAAGACGGACCTGCTCGGCGCCCGCCCCGGCTATGGCTGGCTGTCGGAGGAAACCGTCGATGACCCGGCGCGCCTCGCCGCCCGCCGCGTGTGGATCGTCGATCCGATCGACGGCACCCGCGATTTCATCCACGGCCGCACCGGCTGGGCGGTATCGGTCGCGTTGGTCGAGAACGGCGTCCCCATTATCGGCGCGCTCGCGGCCCCGGCGCGCGGGCAGATGTTCGTCGCGGTTGCGGGCGGCGGGGCCACGCTCAACGGCGAGCCGTTGGCGGTATCGAAGCGCACCGAGATGGCGGGGGTCCGCCTGCCGATCGATGCCGCGACGCTGATCGCGCGCTTCTGGCCCGAGCCGTGGGATGCCGTCGCGGTCGAAAAGCCGAACAGCCTCGCGCTCCGCATCGGGCATATCGCTGCCAGCGTCGCCGACGGCTTTATCGAAGGGCGGACGATTGCCGAATGGGACGTCGCCGCCGCCGCGTTGATCGCCGTGGAGGCGGGCGGGGTCATCACCGACCGCGACGGTCAGGCGTTGACGTTCAACCGCCGCAACCCCGCCGTCTACGGCCTCGTCGCGGCAACCCCCGCGCTCCACACCGACCTGCGCCGCCGCCTCGATGGTGGCATTCGCGCCCTCGCCGAACGTCGACGCGAAGCGTCCTAGCGGTCGCCGCGGCGCAACGGGCGGATCGACGAGATATTATCCTCCATCCCGATCGCGTTCAGCCGCCCGACCGAGCGGTCGAGCGTGACGCAGCGCCCGCGAAAATCGTCGTCGGAACAGACCAGCCAGACGCCGCTGCGGATGCCGATCGATGAAATCTTGTCCTCCATCCCGGTGGGGCCGAGGCGGCGGATGCCCCGGTTGAGGGTGATGCTCCGCCCGCGAAAATCATCGTCGACAAAGAGGGTTGCCTCGGGCGCGCGATCGTCGCGGCGATCGTCGAACCGGCGATCGTCGCGCCGGTCGCCATAACCCGCGTTGTTGGTCGCATCGGGCTGCGGCGCGCCGTAACTAGGCGATGGCTGGCCGTAGTTCGGGTATTGCTGCGCGCGGGCGGCCCCGGTCGCAACGGCAACCGTCGCGGCAAATACGACGGTGATGCGGGCAATGGTGATCTTCATTCGACTTCCCTCCGGGCACCCGGCGCGATGCCGCACCGGACACACCTTGCAACGATGAACCGGTCGATCATCACTCGCAACCCCATTGTCGGAGAGGTGAGCGGTTGGTTCACAAGCCCAGCCCGGTCGCAACCTGTTCCGCCAACGCTGCGAATGCTGTTGCCTGCGCTCCTTCTCCCGCCGCTGGCGGAACCCCGGCGTCCGAAGCGATCCGCAACGCCATATCGAGCGGGACCGCGCCGAGGAAAGCGATGCCCGCCGCTGCCGCCGCGTCCCGCGCGCCGTCGTGGCCGAAGATGTCGGTGGCGACGCCGCACGCGGGGCAGACGAATGTGCTCATATTCTCGACAAGGCCGATGATCGGCACCTTGACCTCGGTGAACATTGCGATCGCCCGGCGCGCGTCGATCAGCGCCAGATCCTGCGGGGTCGACACGATCACCGCGCCGGTCGGCTTGAGCTTTTGTGCAAGGGTCAACTGAATGTCGCCGGTGCCCGGCGGCAGATCGACGACCAGCACGTCGAGGAGGCCCCAGTCGCCCGATTCGACCATCTGCGTCATCGCCGATGCCGCCATCGGCCCGCGCCAGATGACCGCCTTGCCGGGATCGGTCATCATTCCCATCGACAGCGCCTTGACCCCGAACGCCGCCGCCGGGACCAACCGGTTATTGTCGAGCTGCGCGCGCTCGGTCAGCCCGAGCAGCGTCGGCACCGACGGGCCATAAATATCGGCGTCGAGCAGGCCGACCGCCAGTCCGCGCCGCGCCAATGCGACAGCGAGATTGACCGCGACCGTCGATTTGCCAACGCCGCCCTTGCCGCTGGCGACCGCAACGATCGTGCGGATGCCGGGGACCGGCGCGGTGCGGATTTCGGGGGCGGAGCCGCGCTCGGCGGTCAGGATGATCCGCGCCGACTTCACTCCGGGAACGCGGCGCACGGCAAGGTCGACCGCTGCGTGCAGGCGTTCGGCGACATCGCGAGCGAGGCCGTCGATCAGCAGGACCAGCCCGACCCCACCGTCGTCCTTGACGACGATACCTCCGGCGCGCCGCGTCGCGACGATGTCGCCGCCGCCGGCCGGATCGGCGATCGCCGACAGCGCCGCCGTTATCGTCTGCTGGTCGATCACATCGCATCCTTAATGCCGCGTCCGCCCTTAGCCAACGCGGTCCGAATTGCCCTTGCACGGGGCGCGGCGGTGCGTCCCTCGCAATCGTCGCCCTGCCCCCGTATATAGGTCGTCTCGCTGACGCAATTTTCGATACGGTGGCCATGCCCGCGCAGTTCAATAACGATAGTTCCGACGGCGGCGGCCCATGGGGTGGCGGCAATAGCAATGGCGGCGGGAGCGGCGGCGGCGGCGGTCCGAAGAGCCCGTGGGGCGAGGGACCGCGGCGTCCGACGCCGAACCGCGGTCCAACCGGGCGCGCCGACTTCGACGATTTCCTGCGTAAGAGCCAGGATCGGCTGCGCGGCTCGCTGCCCGGCGGCGGCGGCGGCGGAACCATGAATATCCCGTGGCTGCCGATTGCCATCGCGATTTTCGGCATCTGGCTGTTTTTTACCGCGACCTACCGCGTCCAGGCGCAGGACCGCGCGGTCGTGATGCGGTTCGGCAAGTTCATCGAAACGACCGGCCCTGGCTTCCATTTCAAGCTGCCCGCACCGATCGACACCGTCGTGATGAAAAAGGTCGAACAGATTAATTCGGTTGATATCAGCGGCGGCGAGGGTGCCAGCGAAAATCTGATGCTGACCGGCGATCAGAACATCATCGACATCGCCTATGCCGTCCGCTGGAAGATCAAGAACCCCGAACTGTTCATGTTCGAACTCGCCGAACCCGAAGCGACGATCCACGAGGTCGCCGAGGCGGCGATGCGCGCCGAGATCGGGCGGGCGACGCTAAACGATGCGATCGGCCCGCAGCGCGCGCAGATCGCCGAACAGGTCCGCCAGCGGATGCAGGAGATCCTCGACACCTACCGCGCCGGCATCGACGTCCGCGGCGTCGACATCAAGCAGGCCGACCCGCCCCCGGCGGTCAAGGATGCGTTCAACGACGTGTCGGCGGCGCAGCAGGACGCGGTGCAGGTCATCAACCAGTCGAAGGGCTATGCCCAGCAGCTGCTCGCCGTCGCGCAGGGGTCGGCGGCGCAGTTCGACGCCGTTTATGCCCAGTACAAGCTCGCCCCCGAAGTGACGCGAAAGCGGATGTACCTCGAGACGATGGAAAGCGTCCTGTCGAAGGTAGACAAGACCGTCATCGAGCCGGGCAATGTGCAAACCTATCTGCCGCTGGCGGAAGTTCAGCGTCGCCGTGCGCTGCCGTCGCCCGCCCCCGCAACCCCCGTGCAGGCGAAGTAACATGGCGCTGACCCGCAACCCCATCGCGTGGCTGATCGGCGTTTTTGCCATCCTCGTCCTCGCGTCGGCAACGTTCTACTCGGTCCCAGAAACCAAGCAGGCGATCGTCCTGCGGCTCGGCAAGCCACAGCGGATCGTCAACGCCTATGACGCCAAGGCGAAGTTCGGCGACACCGACGCCGGGTTGGTCGTCAAGGTGCCGTTCCTCGAAAACGTCGTTTACATCGACAAGCGCGTTCTCGACCTCGACATGCCGCAGCAGACAGTGCTGTCGACCGATCAGCGGCTGTTGGTCGTCGACGCCTTTGCCCGCTTTCGGATCATCGACCCGCAGCGGATGTATCAGACCGTCGGCACCGAAGAGAACGTCAAGGAGGCGCTCGCCCGTATTCTCGCGTCGCGGCTGCGTAACGAACTTGGTCGCCAGCCGTTCGCCGCGCTCCTCAGCCCCGAGCGATCCACACTGATGGACGATATTCAGCAGAGCGTGAATCGGCAGGCGGCGCAGTACGGCGTCGCGATCCTCGACGTGCGGATCAAGCGCGCAGATCTGCCGACTGGGGCTCCGCTCGATTCGGCATACGCGCGGATGAAGTCGGCGCGGGCCCAACAGGCGCTGACGATCCGCGCCGAGGGCAACAAGCAGGCGCAGCTCGTTCGCGCCGAGGCCGATGCCAACGCCGCCCACATCTATGCCGATGCGTTCGGGCGCGATCCGCAATTCTACGCATTTTACCGTGCGATGCAGGCGTATCGCGAGACGTTCAAGGATGGGACATCGACCGTCATCCTGTCGCCGAACAACGAGTTCCTGCACGAATTCGAAGGCCGCTCGAACAAGTGAAGATGAACTGAAAACAACAACCACGCGCGGCTTGATTTTTGTCCACGTGTGGCCGAACTGCACCGCATTCCGCGCCGTCTTCCCATCGTCGGCCCGTCAGGAGATAAATCCGTGCGTATCCTTCGCAGCGTCATTCCCGCTCTCGTCCTCGTCGGCGGTGCCGTCGCCGTCCTGATGCCCGCCGGGGCGCAGATTGCGACTGCGCCAGGGGATTCGCCACCCGCGCAGAATGCCGTCCCGGCGCAGCTGACGAGCGGGCCGATGGCGGCCCCGCGCAGCTTTGCCGACCTGACCGCGCGGCTCGCCCCGGCGGTCGTCAACGTCTCGACGACGCAAAAGATCGAGATTGGCAAGGGCACCGGCCACGGCGGCGCACCGTCGAGCCTCGAGGAATTGTTCCGCCGCTTTCAGGAGCAGCAGGGCGGCGGCGCGGCACCGACGACGCGCGAGGCGACCAGCCTTGGCAGCGGCTTCATCGTCGATCCGTCGGGCTATATCGTCACCAATAACCACGTCATCGCCGGTGGCGAACCCGGCTCGCCGCAGTCGAAGCTGCCGGTGGAGACGATCACCGTCACGCTCGCCGACCGCCGCGAATATAAGGCGCGCGTCGTCGGGCGCGACGTGCTGTCGGACCTCGCGCTGCTCAAGATCGACGGCGTCAATTTGCCATTCGTCAAGTTTGGCAACAGCCAGGGCGTCCGCGTCGGCGACTGGGCAATCGCGATCGGCAACCCGTTCGGCCTCGGCGGCACGGTGACGCACGGCATCATCTCGGCGCTCCACCGCAACATCCAGTCGGGCCAGTACGACCGCTACATTCAGACCGACGCTCCGATCAACCAGGGTAATTCGGGCGGGCCGCTGTTCGACCTCGAAGGCAATGTCATCGGCATCAACACCGCGATCTTTTCGACGAGCGGCGGCAATGTCGGCCTTGGCTTCGCCATCCCCGCCGAGCAGGCGCGCCCGGTCATCGAGCAGCTCAAGAACGGCGCCGGGTCGGTCAAGCGCGGTTATCTCGGCATCTCGATCCAGCCGGTCACCGGCAGCATCGCCGAGGGTCTCGGCCTGCCGAAGGATCACGGTGAGATCGTCGCCGCCGTCGAACCGACCGGACCAGCGGCAAAGGCGGGCATCAAACAGGGCGACGTCGTCGTCCGCGTTGCCGGGCAGGACGTCACTTACGACAATACGCTGAGCTATATCGTCGCCAACGTCGCGCCGGGCAGCCGGATTCCGGTCGGCATCCTGCGCGGCGGCAAGGCGATGACGATCGACGCGACGGTCATCCAGCGCCCCGCCGAACTCGCGCTCCGCGGCGCGGCGGCGACGCCCGACGAGGCGGCCACTCCCGACGCTCCGGCCACCGCTGCGGGAACGGCGGCGGCAAAGGCAACCCTCGGCATCACCCTGACCCCGCTCACTCCCGCCGTCCGCAGCGAACTCAAGCTTGACGCCGCCACCGTCGGCGTTGCCGTTACCGCCGTCAGCCCCGACAGCGATGCCGCAACCGAGGGGCTCCAGCGTGGCGATGTCATCCTGTCGATCAATCAGGTACCCACCCCAACCCCCGCTGCCGCCGCTGCGATTGTTGCCGAAGCGAAAAAGGCCGGTCGCGACACGGTGCTGATGTTCGTCCAGCGCGCTGGTCAGCCACCGCGCTTCGTCGGGATCAAACTGGTCGGCAAGTAAGGCAGACCCGCCCGCCGCTAAGCGAGGAATCCCTTCCGCATTCGTCGCTTAGCGGCGGCGTCGCGGAGTGCCCGGACGGCGGGTCGGGCGACCTTCCCGCCCGACCCCGACCGACGGCGCGGCTTTGCCGCGACGCCCGCCGCGCCCGCGAGCAGCGCCACGGACGCGCTTGCGACCGTGAGCAGTGAACGGAGGCGCGGCGGGCCCGGACGGCGGGTCGGGCGACCTTGCCGCCCGACCCCGACCGACGGCGCGGCTTTGCCGCGACGCCCGC
>JBBRQR010000074.1:0-10575 GCA_038226115.1 Sphingomonadales bacterium
CACCCTCGCCGACCTCGCCGAAACCGCCGCGAAACTGTGCAAGGCCGACCTCGTCAGCGCCACCGTCGGCGAATTCCCCGAAGTGCAGGGCATCGCCGGCGGCCACCTCGCCCTCGCGGCGGGCCTCGACCCGCAAATCGCCGCCGCGATCCGCGACCATTACAAGCCCGTCGGCCCGAGCGACGCCGTGCCGACCGCGCCGGTAACGGTGGCGGTCGCGCTGGCGGATAAGCTTGACACGTTGGCAGTGTTCTTTTTCGAAGAGATGTTTCCGACGGGTTCGCGCGACCCTTACGCCTTGCGTCGAGCTGGCCTAGGATTTCTGTCAATATTACTGCGCAATGAAATCCGGCTTGGCCTTGTTGACGCCATCGGCGCTAGTCTCGTTTCCTATACGACGACAAAGACGGCCTCTGGTTATTCTGAGCGGGTAGATCGGTTCTTGTCTGCCTCAGAGGACATGGGCTTCCATGTCGGACAACAGGATATCGAGGATGCGGTCGAGCAAGCGACCGAAGATTTTCAGCGAAATGGATCGGGACTGTTCGAACTACCGGCCAATCGAAGCCTCAACACTTTAATTCCCTTCCTCGCCGACCGGCTCAAAGTTCAGCAACGCGAAGCCGGCATCCGCCCCGACGTCATCGACGCCGTCTTCAGCCTTGGCGGGGAGGACGACCTCGTTCGCCTCGTCGCCCGCGCGCGTGCACTTCAGGCTGTCCTACAGACCCCCGATGGGGCTAGTCTGTTGGCGGGGTACAGACGGGGAGCGAATATCGTGCGAATCGAGGAAAGCAAGGAAGCGGGCGTCAGCGACGGCGAGGTGTCGGCCGACCTGCTCAGCGAACCCGCCGAAATCGCGCTCAACGCCGCGCTCGACGCCGCCGTGCCCGAGGCGAGCGCCGCCGTCGCCGCCGAGGACTTCACCGCCGCGATGACCGCGCTCGCGCGGCTGCGTCCGGCGGTCGATGCGTTCTTCGAACACGTCACGGTCAACGCGCACGAAGCGAACATCCGGCGCAACCGGCTGGCACTGCTCGCGCGGCTGCGGACGGCGGTCCACGGCGTCGCCGACTTTTCCAAGCTGCAGGATTAGGCGTCCGGTGACGTTCTTCGGGACGATGGCCCCGCTGGATTCACCCTTTGCTGGCTTCCCCTCGCCGGGTGACGTGACGACCGATGCCCCCCTCCGCCCTCAGCGCGCGGCAGTGAAGTATGTGAAGATAGAGCTGGAAAACCGCTGATGGCCACCGCCCCCACCGACCCCGCTGCGCGCGCCGCCGCCTCTCCCTTGGCCGACGACCGCGCGTTCGTCTTCCGCTTCGGCGGCGGGACGGCCGACGGCGACGCGGGGATGAAGACCTTGCTCGGCGGCAAGGGCGCGAATCTGGCCGAGATGGCGTCGATCGGCCTGCCGGTCCCGCCGGGGTTCACCATCGCGACGAGCATGTGCCAGGTCTATTACGACGGCGGCGAGACCTTCCCCGACACGCTCAAGGCCGAAGTCGCCGCCGGCATCGCGCACATCGAAAGCACGGTGACCGGCGTCGGCTTCGGCTCGCCCGACAACCCGCTCCTCGTCTCGGTCCGCTCGGGGGCGCGGGTGTCGATGCCGGGGATGATGGATACCGTCCTCAACCTCGGGCTGAACGACGTGACGGTCGAAGGGCTGGCGCGCGTGTCGGGCGACGCGCGCTTCGCGTGGGACAGCTACCGCCGCTTCATCCAGATGTACGCCGACGTCGTCCTCGGCCTCGACCATTATCTGTTCGAGGAGGCACTCGAAATCCTGAAGGAGGACCGCGGCGTCACCCTCGACACCGAACTGTCCGCCGACGATCTGAAAGGATTGGTTGCCGACTATCTGGCGAAAGTCGCCGCTGAGCTCGGCCGACCCTTCCCGCAGGATGTCCACGCGCAGCTATGGGGCGCGGTCGGCGCGGTGTTCGGCAGCTGGAAGTCCGAACGCGCGCGCGTCTACCGCCGGATCAACGACATTCCCGAGGCATGGGGGACCGCCGTCACCGTTCAGGCGATGGTCTTCGGCAACATGGGGGCGACGAGCGCGACCGGCGTCGCCTTCACCCGCGATCCGTCGACCGGGACCCGCGCGCATTACGGCGAGTTCCTGATCAACGCGCAGGGCGAGGATGTCGTCGCCGGCATCCGCACACCGCAATATCTGACCCGCGCCGCGCGCGAGACGGCGGGGGCCAAGGCGGCGTCGATGGAGGAGGCGATGCCGGTGGTGTTCGCCGAACTCGCGGGCGTGTTCGACCTGCTCGAAGGCCATTACCGCGACATGCAGGACATCGAATTCACCGTCCAGCAGGGCAAATTGTGGATGCTCCAGACGCGGTCGGGCAAGCGCACCGCCAAGGCCGCATTGAAGACCGCTGTCGACATGGCCGACGAGGGGCTGATCACGACCGAGGAGGCGATCCTGCGCGTTGATGCCGCCGCGCTCGACCAGTTGCTCCACCCGACGCTCGATCCGGATGCGCCGCGCGACGTGCTGACCAAGGGCCTACCCGCGTCGCCGGGAGCCGCAAGCGGGGTCGCGGTATTCGATTCGGAGACGGCCGAGCGGCGCGCGGCATTGGGCGAAGATGTGATCCTCGTCCGTACCGAAACCAGCCCCGAAGACATTCACGGCATGGTCGCGGCGAAGGGCATCCTGACCGCGCGCGGCGGGATGACGAGCCACGCCGCCGTCGTCGCGCGCGGGATGGGACGCCCGTGCGTGTCGGGGGCGGGGGCGTTGTCGGTCGACCTCAAGTCGCGGACCGCGCGCTGTGCGGGACGAACGATCGCCGAGGGCGATATGCTGACGATCGACGGCTCGACCGGCGAGGTCATGGCGGGGAAGGTCGGAACGATCGAACCCGAGCTTCACGGCGACTTCGGGCGGCTGATGGAATGGGCCGACATCCACCGCCGGATGAAGGTGCGGACCAACGCCGAAACGCCGCTCGACTGCAAGGTCGCCCGCCAGTTCGGGGCGGAGGGGATCGGCCTGTGTCGGACCGAACATATGTTCTTCGAGGCGAGCCGGATCACCGCCGTCCGCCAGATGATCCTTGCCGAGGACGAGGCCGGGCGGCGGACGGCGTTGGCGGTGCTGCTCCCCGAACAGCGCGCCGATTTTGCCGCGATCTTCACGATCATGGCGGGACTGCCGGTGACGATCCGCCTGCTCGATCCACCGCTCCACGAGTTCCTGCCGCACGCCGAAAGCGAATTCGACGATGTCGCCGCCGCCGTCGGCCTGTCGGTCGATGCGCTCAAGCGGCGGGTGGCGGAGCTTCACGAGTTCAATCCGATGCTCGGCCATCGCGGCTGTCGGCTCGGGATCACCTATCCCGAAATCTACGCGATGCAGGCGCGTGCGATCTTCGAGGCGGCGGTCGACGTCGCGCAGGCAAGCGGCGCGGCGGTCGTCCCCGAAGTCATGGTGCCGCTGGTGGCGACGCCGCGCGAGCTTGAGATCACCCGCGCCGCGATCGATGCCGAGGCGCGCGCCGTGTTCGCCGAGAAGGGGCACCGCCTCGACTATCTCGTCGGCACGATGATCGAGTTGCCGCGCGCGGCGCTGCGCGCAAAGGAGATCGCCGCCCACGCCGACTTCTTCTCGTTTGGCACCAACGACCTGACGCAAACCGCGCTCGGCATCAGCCGCGACGACGCGGCGAAGTTCCTCACCGCTTACGTCGAGCAGGGCATCTACGCACGCGACCCGTTCGTCACGATCGATGTCGAGGGCGTCGGCGAGCTGATCGCGATGGCTGCCGAGCGCGGGCGAGAGGCCAAGCCTTTGATTAAGCTAGGTATTTGCGGCGAACACGGTGGCGATCCGGCGAGCATCGCCTTCTGCGAATCGCTCGGCCTCGATTACGTCAGCTGCTCGCCGTACCGCGTCCCGATCGCCCGGCTGGCGGCGGCACAGGCGGCGTTGAAGGCACGTTAGTCGCTCCCCCGATGGGCGAGGATCACAACGTCCCGAACCGCGTCGCGTATTCGGTCATCCGCCCTTCGTCGATCAGCGTCGCCTGCTCGACCAGCCGGTCGCGCGCGATGCGTCCGTTGAATGTCCCCAGCCGTGTGTCGGCGTCGATCGCCTCATCGGCATTGAGGCGGGCGAGCGCGTCGATCGTGCCCAGCCCCAGCCCGTCGAGCGCGGCCGCAAACTTGTCGCCGACCCCCTTCAACCGGCGGATGTCGACGGCGGCGGCGGCGTCGCCGATAACGATCGGCCCGGTGCCGGCCATCGCCTCGGGGGCATCGACGGTCCCAAGCGGGGGCATTGGGGCAAGCGGCGTCATCGGCGTCAGCGGCACCATCCCCGGCAGCGGCTCCTGCACCGGACGCTTCGCCTTGGCGAGGTCGCGCTTGAGCCGGTCGATCTCGTCGCTCAGCGGGCGGACCGCCGCCTGCGCCGCAGCCAACTCGCGGCGCGCGGCGTCGGCGTCGGTCCGCGCGGCGGCGGTGGCAGCGGCATTGGCGACCGAATCGGCGATACGTGCGGGGCGACGTGCCGACCCGCGCGTCAGCCGCGCGAGCACCAGCCCGATGACGATGCCGAGGATGACCCAGCCGAGCGCGAATGGATCGAATTCGTAGGTCATCATCGGCTCCTCTTCAACGTTGCGCACCTGCGTCGCCGTCGGCACGACGCGGCGGGTGGTTCGTTCCCGTCTCTACTGCTAATCGGGGGCGATGCCAGCCGCTATCCCCGCACCGCCGTCGCGCCGCCTGACGCTAGCCGCCGTGATGATCGTGCTGCTGCTGTCGGCGCTCGACCAGACGATCGTATCGACGGCGATGCCGCGGATCATCGCCGAGCTGAAGGGCCTCGAACGAATCGCATGGGTCGGCACTGCGTATCTGCTCGCGTCGACCGTCACCGTGCCGATCTACGGCAAGATGGGCGATCTGTACGGTCGCCGCCCGATTCTCGTCTTCGGCGTCATCGTCTTCCTCGCGGGGTCGATGCTGTGCGGGCTCGCGGGCGAGTTCGGCGCGTTGCCGCTGATCGGCGACGGCATGAACCAGCTCATCCTCTGCCGCGCGATCCAGGGCATCGGCGCGGGGGCGCTGACAACCGGAGCCTTCGCGGCGGTCGCCGACATCGTCCCCCCTGCCGAGCGCGGCAAATATGTCGGCCTGTTCGGCGCGATGTTCGGCTTTGCCAGCATCGCCGGTCCGGTGGTCGGCGGCGCGTTGACCGAACACGCGACGGTCGCTTTGGCGGGTCACATCGTCAGCGGCTGGCGCTTTGTATTCTACGTCAATCTGCCGCTCGGCGCGGTCGCGTTGTGGATCCTGACGACGCGGCTGCCGAACACCGGCGCGCAAGGGTCGGGCGAGCGGCGGATCGACTGGAGCGGCGCGACGCTCGTCGTTGCCGCCTTCGTGCCCCTGCTCCTCGCGCTGTCGTCGGGCGGGCATCAGTTCGCGTGGGCGTCCCCGGTCATCGTCACGATGCTGGTCGGGGCGGCGGCCGCGATGGGGGTGTTGATCGTCACCTCGCGCGGGAAACCGCACGCCGTCGTCCCGATCGATCTGTTCGCCGAGCCGGTGTTCGCGCGTGGTAATCTTGCGCTCGTCATCATCAACATCGCCTTCATGGGGCTGGTGATGTTCCTGCCGCTGTACCTCCAGGTCGCGCGCGGTGTCAGTGCGACCGACAGTGGCTTTGCACTGCTGCCGTTGATGGGTGGCATCCTCGCCGCGAGCATCATCTCCGGGCAGATCACGAGCCGCACGAAACAGTATAAGCCGGTGATCGTCGGCGGCGCGGTCGTCACCCTGATCGCCGTCGCGTTAATGCTGCAGATCGGCCCCGACACGTCGCGGAACGGATTGTTGCTTCGTCTCGCGCTGCTCGGATTCGGTCTTGGACCGGCGCAGGGCATGTTCAACCTCGCGATTCAGAGCGCGGTGCCGGTGCCGCGGATCGGCGTCGCCACCGCGAGCGCGCAGTTCTTTCGCCAGATCGGCTCGACGATCGGCGCGGCGCTGTTCGGCGCGGTGCTGACCAACATGCTCGTCGCCGAACTGCCGCGCCGCGCGCCGTTGATCGCCAGCGTGGCGCAAGTTGGTGGCGCGCCGGTCGACATCAGCCGCGCGCAGGCGCTGGCGATGAACCCGGCGGCACTGGCGGCGGCGCTGGCGGCACGCGGGATCACCGATCCGGCACAGGTCGCGGCGACCGGCGACGGCATCCGCGACAGTTTCGCGTCGGCGATCGTCGGCCTGTTCCCGATCAGCGCGGTGCTGTTCATCGTGTCGTTTATCGTTACGCTGTTCGTCCCCGGACGGCGGCTGCGCGGGCGCGACGAGATGATGACTGCCGTCGCCACCGAATCGGGGGCACCGGGGATGTCCGCACCACTCGGTGCGACGGCAGCGGCCGAGTAAGACGAAGATGCCCGACTTCGACTTCGACATCGCCATCGTCGGCGCAGGAATCGCAGGTGCGAGCCTCGCCTATTTCAACACCCGCCACGGCGGCGGCTCGGTCGTGCTGCTCGAGGCCGAGGACACGCCCGGCTATCACACGACTGGGCGGTCGGCGGCATTCTGGGAGCCGACCTATGGCGGGGCAGGCGTCGTCCCCCTGTCGGCGGCGAGTCGTGCCTTCTTCGATTCGCCCCCGGCAGAGTTCGCCGACCGGCCACTGTTGACCCCGCGCGGCGCACTCCACATCGCCGCGCCGGGGGACGACGCCGCACTCCCTGCGCTCGCTGCCGACCTTGCGAGCTTCGGCGTCGCAACGGTCGCGCTCGACGCGGCGGCAATGACGCGCTTTCCGGTCGTCGGCGGCGGGTGGGAGCGCGGCGGGTTGCTCGAACCCGACTGCCACGACATCGACGTCGCCGCCCTTCACGCCGGGTTTCTGGCCGGAGCGCGGCGCGGCGGTGCGATCGTGATGACGAATGCGCGGGTGACCGCGTTCTGCCCTCCCTCCCCTGCAGGGGAGGGGAGCGCTTGGCAGATCGACACGGCCGCTGGCCCCGTCACCGCCCGGATCGTCGTCAACGCCGCCGGAGCATGGGGCGACGCCGTCGCTGCGCTCGCCGGCGCGCGCCCACTCGGGCTGACGCCGCTGCGGCGGACGATGGTCGTCCTCAACACCGACCCAGCACTGCCCGCCGATCTGCCGGTCGTATTCGATGCAGGCGGCAGCTTCTATTTCAAGCCCGATGCCGGACGATTGTGGTTGTCGCCGCACGACGAGATCGCCGATGTCGCCCGTGACGTCGCGCCCGAAGAGCTCGACATCGCCGTCGCGATCGACCGCTTCGAGCGCGCGACGACCGTCCGCGTGCGCCGCGTCGAGCGGAGCTGGGCAGGCCTGCGGACCTTCAGCCCCGACCGCAACCCGGTCTATGGCTTCGACGTGCGCGTGCCGGGGTTCTTCTGGTGTGTCGGCCAAGGCGGGTTCGGCATTCAGACCGCGCCGGCGGCGGGCGACCTTGCGGCGCGGGTGCTCCTCGGACTGGACGCTGGGCCGGTCGATCCGATCGCCTATTCACCGTCGCGATTTGGCCAAGCCTAAGAAAACGCTGTCCTACAGGCGGGCGTATCAGTTATCGTCGGCACGTCGCCACCGGGCGGCGTCGCTCTTTCTCATCGTGAGCCGGTTGTCGCTGCGTCCACCGCGGGGTGGGAGCGAAAATGAATTTTGTGCGTAAGCGTGAACTTCGTGTGACCTTGCGCAAATGCGGTTCGCGCGGGTGCACCTGACTCGCAAAACATGTGCGCGAACGAGACCTTCGATTCGCGTTCGCTAAGTAGTGCCGTCAGGCGGCGGCGCGCATTGCGGCAATCGCGGCGTTGGCCAGCGCGTCGGCGCGCTCGTTGTCGGGGTCGCCCGAATGGCCCTTGACCCAGCGCCAGTCGATTTTGTGCGGGGCGGCGGCGGCGACGAGCGCCTGCCACAGCTCGACGTTCTTGACGGCGCTGCCGTCGGCGGTGCGCCATCGCCGCTTCGCCCAGCCGTGAACCCATTTGGTGATGCCGTCGCGGACGTAGACGCTGTCGGTTGACAGAATGATGTCGCACGGGCGGGTCAGCGCGGTCAGCGCCTCGATCGCCGCCGTCAACTCCATGCGGTTGTTGGTGGTGTGCGACTCTGCTCCCATCAGTTCTTTCTCGGTCGCCCCCAATCGCAGGATCGCCCCCCAGCCGCCGGGGCCGGGGTTGCCCTTGCACGCACCGTCGGTGGCGATGACCACCTTCTGACGGTCACTCACCCAGCACCTCCGCGATCGTCGCGCTGCGGTACCATGCAAGGCGGCGGGCGAACGCCATCGGGTCCTTCTTGGTCACCAGCGCGTCGGCGGGGGTCGTAATCCAGTCATAGGCGCGCGTCAGGATGAAGCGCAGCGCCGCCCCCCGGCACAGGATCGGCAACGCAGCGGTCTCGGCAGCGGTCAGCGCGTTGGTGCTGCGGTAACCGGCGATAATGGCGCGGGCGAGCGTCGGATCGAAGCGGCGTCCGTCGCTCGAAAAGCACCACGCCGTGTGCATGACGGCAAGGTCGTAAGCGCGCAGGTCTGTGCACGCGAAGTAGAAGTCGATCAGGCCGGTAACCCTCTGCCCCATCAACAGGACGTTGTCGGGGAATAGGTCGGCGTGGACTGTCGAGCGGTCGAGCTCGTCGGGCCAGCGCGCCGCCAGCGCCCCGAGCTCGTCGTCGACGATCGCTGACAGTCCAGGGGCAACGGCGCCGAAGCGGTCGCCGATACGTGCTGCGAGCGCGCGCCACCCGGCGGGGCCATGCTCGTTGACGCGGGTTGGAGCGAAGTCGGCGACCGCGTCGTGCATCGCTCCCATCGCCGCCGCCGCCGCAAAGGCATCGTTCGGTGTCGGCGCCGTGACCGAAACGCCGGGAACGAACTCGATCAGGCATGCCGGACGCCCGCACAACATCTGCAGGGCACGCCCGCCACGGTCGACCACGGGGCGTGGCACCGGTAGGCCCTTGTTGGCGAGATGGGTCGTCAAAGCGAGGAAGTACGGCAGATCGTCGGCGTCGACCCGGTCTTCGTACAGGGTCAGGAACAGCCGCTCGCCACGGTCGGTGTCGAGCATGAAGTTGGAGTTCTGGATGCCCTCGGCGATCCCCTTGAAGGTGACGGCGACGCCCAGGTCATAACGCGTCAGGAAGTCGGCGAGCGCCTCGGCGCTGACGGGCGTAAAGACTGCCATCAAACGACCGGGGTCGGTTCAGGCATCGAGCCCGCGCGGCAGCTTGAACACGACGTCCTCCACCGCGCTGGTGACGACGTCGGTCGAAGTCTGGTAGCGCGTCGCGAGCAGCGTCATCAACTCCTGCACCAGGATCTCGGGAGCCGATGCCCCGGCGGTAACTCCAACCGTGGTCACGCCGTCGAACCAGTCCCAGTCGAGGTCGGCTGCGCACGGGATCAGATGCGCGCGCGTCCCCGACCTTTCGGCGACTTCGCGCAGACGCTGCGAGTTGGACGAGTTGACCGCGCCGATGACGAGTACGAGGTCGCACTGCGGCGCGATCTGCTTGACCGCCGCTTGCCGGTTCGACGTGGCATAGCAAATGTCCTCGCCCTTGGGCCCGCTGATTGCCGGGAAGCGCCGCTGGAGGCACGCCACGATCGCGGCGGTGTCGTCGACCGACAGCGTCGTCTGGGTCAAAAAGCCGACATTGTCGGGGTCGGCGACGGTCACGGCCTCGGCATCGGCGAGCGTCTCGACCAGCGTCATCGTCCCCGGCGGGACTTGGCCGAAGGTGCCGATTACCTCGGGATGACCGGCGTGGCCGATGAACAGGATTGGACGTCCCTGCGCCACCAGCCGCTCGGCCTGACGGTGGACCTTCGATACCAAAGGGCAGGTCGCATCGAGATAGTTGAGCCCGCGTGCGGCGGCAGCGACGGGTACGGACTTCGGGACGCCGTGGGCGCTGAACACGACGGGGACGCCGTCGGGAACCTCGTCGAGTTCCTCGACGAAGACCGCGCCTTTGACCTTGAGGGCGTCGACAACATGGGCGTTATGGACGATCTCGTGTCGGACATAGACCGGCGCGCCGAAGCGTTCGATCGCGCGTTCGACGATCGTCACCGCGCGGTCGACCCCGGCGCAGAAGCCACGCGGTGCGGCGACGACGATGCGCAGGGCTGGCAGGGGAGACAATGGCGCGCTACTCATACTGTCATCCTCTACGCGAACCGCAGCCCGTGCACCATAACTTGTGCGCACCGTTCGTGCTTCTTATGATACGACCAATCGTCGCGAAGGGTTTCAGCTTGGGTTATCGGGTTCGGGTCGCGGTCATCGGCCTTGTTGCGCTTGGCGGGATGCTGAGCGGGTGTGAGCGCAACCCTTTGCTGGTTCAGCGGTCGGCGTGCCCGGCGGTCGCGGTGCCAAACTTCGTCGGTGACACGACCCTGTTCAATGGCAACGGGACAGCTGCCAGCGACATCGACGTCGTCGCGGTGGTGACCAACCTCCGTGGCGTCTGCGCCGATTCGGGCGAGCGGCTGGCGACGAATATAACGTTCGACGTCGTCGCCAGACGAATCGCTACGG
>JBBRQR010000075.1:0-10460 GCA_038226115.1 Sphingomonadales bacterium
GCCGTGGGGGCAGCGAAGTCCTTGATTCCGGCATAGACCGTCGCGGTCTGGTTGGCGGTTGCGACCGCTGCTGTCCCGGCGAGCGGCGCGCCGCTGCCCGAGATCGACGTCGCGCTGGCGCGGTCGTCGGTCAACCCGCTGGTAACGGCCGGGTTCGTCGTGCCGATGCCGCTGCCGGCGCTGATCGTCAGCGACCCCATGACGACTGCCGGGCCGCCGTTGACGTTGTAGAAGCCCTTGTCGAGCCATGCCGAAATGTCGCCGCCGCTGTTCGTCGTGACGACCGTCGCCCCGACCGCGAGCAGCCCGCTCGCTGACACGCCAAGGCTCTTGGCCTTCTGGCTGGTATCGCGGTCCGCCTGGATTGTCAGATTGCCCGACCCGAACCCGACACCCTGATTGACGAATGCTTGGACCGAACTGTTGTTCGTCGCGGTTGCGACAGCGGCGCTGGCGGCGACGTACAGGCTGCCCGCCCCGGCGATCGAATCGGCATTGGTCGAATCGTTCCCGGCGCTGTCGCGCGTCATGAACGCCTTGACTGTCAGGCTCGCGCCGTTGGCGAAGCTGGCTCCGCTGGCCACTTGGGCGATGGCATGCCCGCCGACCTCGGCGGTGGCGAGCGATGCCCCGACGGCGAGACCGCCGCCGAGCGATGCACCGATCGCATTCGCCTTTGTCGCCGGGGTCCGCAGCACGGCGACCGTGATTCCGCCCGCTGCCGCGCCGAAGGTCGCCCTGCCGAGCTTGGCGTCGGCGTTGGTCCGGTCGGTCGCGCTCGCGTCGGCCCCGGCGAGTGCCGCCAAAGCGCCGCCGGCCGCCGCGAGACCTTTGGCGGTAAGCGTTCCGGTCACGAGGCTCGACACATCGACGCTGTTGAACCTGGTGACGCTGGTCACCGGCCCGGTTGCGGTCGGAAGGACTTGTGCGGTGACCGACCCGCCCTTGGTAATCTGGCTGACGACCGCGCCCCCGGCGACAGCGCCAACCTGGACGCTGAACGTTTCCGTCGCGGCCGACGTCGTGTCGCTCGCGGTAACGCTCAATCTATCGCCTGCGCCGCCGGTCCCGGTAAGGCTACCGCCCGCTTCGGCGTTAATGACCATCGCGTTGTCGACGATTGCAACCGCGGCCCCAAGGCCGACGAGACCGGCCGAACCGACGTAGGCATCGATGTCGCCGGCGTGCTTGGACCCGTTGTCGCTAGTCACGGCCTTCACCGTGATCGTCCCGGCGGTGACAGTCGAGTTCGGGTTAATCGACGATGTGATGCGGTCGGTCAGACCGGTGTAGCCGACGCCTGCACCGACGCCGACGGTTCCGGCGGCAAGTGCCCCGTCGAGCTGTTTGGTTGCGGTTTTGACATCGGTCGCAACGGTGACGCTGTTGCCCTTGAGGGTTGATCCCTTGACCTCGGCGAGGACCGAGCTCGTCTGCACTGCCGACAGATTGTCAGGCGTCGAGAAGCTACTCGCCCCATTGGTCAATGTCTGCTCACCGGCGGTCAGGAGCGTATTGCCATTCCCTGCGAGCAGGTTGCGCGCCCCCGAACTGATGGCGCTAAGCGTCGGCAGCAGCTGGCTGAACGCATCGGCACCGTAGCCCCCGGCAACGCCGCCGCCGAGAAGGATGACGCCGACGGTCGCACCGATGCCTACGTCCTTGCCTGCCGCCCCGGTGATCAGGAGCATCTTGAGATCGCGATCGAACTCGGCGTTGACGGCAATCGCATCGGCGAGGACATTCGCGCCCGAGATGGTCGCGCCGACGGCATCGCTGTCGATGACGACCCCGATCGCCGCGCCGACGCCGACCGAGCCGCTGAGCGCCAGCGCGCCGGTAATCAGGTCGCCCGAGACGGTGTTTGTTGCCTTGACGTCGAGCAGGCTCGCTTGCTGCCGCGCACCCGGCGACGACCCGAGTGCCTGGACTGTTCCGCCGTAAACGGCAGCTTCAGTATCGCTGTGGCTAAGCAACAGGCCGCCCATTGCCGCCACGGCAGCGGTCGACGCCACCGATCCGCCGACGGTATGCAGATGCCAGTCGGCAACCGTTATCGCATGAACGTTGGTTGAGTCGGCGTTGACGGTTACACCGCTAAAGCCCGCATCGCTCGATGTGGCGACTTTCGAGCGACCGAGCCCAGCAAAGGTCGTGTTGTTGTTGACGCTGACGTCGAAGCCGCCACCGACTGCAACCTGGCCGATCGCGACGGCTCCAGTATTGATATTGTCGCCGACCGTATTCTTCGCGGTCACATCGAACGCGGCGGCGTTGATCGTGCCACCCTTGGCATAAGCGCGGGTGTCGGCGGCGAACGTCGCCACCGTGAGCGATGCGGCGGCGGCAACCTTGCCTCCGGCACCGCCGATCGTCAGCCCGACATCGGTCTGCGAGCTGGTCGCCGTAACGGCGACGGCCTTATTGGCGCTAATGCTTCCGTCGGTGATATGGGCATCGGTGGTGCGGACGAAACCCGCCGTGTTGATGGCGGCGGCGAACCCACCTTCCTTGCCGATGCCGACCGAGCCGACGAGGTTGGCGGCATACGCATGGTCGGCGGCGACGACATCGACGACCTGCGTCGCGCCTGCCGTTCCGGCCCCCTGATTGACTTCGGCCTGCTCGATCGTCGCGCTGGTCGTGCCGCCGGTCACGTCGGTCACGATGTTGACCGCCACGCCAACCTGTTTCGACAGCCCGAGGCTGAGCGCCGCCACGACGGTCTGTTCGGTCGAGGCGGCATTGACCGCGACGCCGGTGACGGTCTTCGTCGCGAGCGCCAGCCCCGACAACACGGGATTGTCGAGGCTATTGATATCGCCAAGGTCGACCGGCGATGTCAGTGCGCCGGTCTTGACGGTCAGCGTCGTGGTCGGTGCGGACGCGAGGGCGGTGACCTTTGTCGTCGCCCCGCTGATCGCCGCGCTCGTCGTGCCTGTGAGGACATTGGTGACGATCGAAACGCCGATCCCGGCGGTCTTGCCGAAGCCAACCGCGCCCGAAATCGCGCGGATCGTGTCGGTGCTCGCGGCGAGAACGCCGACATTGTTCTGCGCCGTCACTACCGCGCCGCCGGTGACCGTCGACGAGACCGTGCCGCGGTTGACGTTGGTCAGCACCGAACCCGCCGCGCCGAGCGGGCCCTTCGCCACTTGGACGCCGACGCCGATTACGTTGACCGTCGCCGCGGCGTCGCTCGATAGCTTGAGGTTGGACACCGTCAGCGTCCCACCGTCGACGAGCGTTCCGGCGCGGTAGCCGTCGTCGTCGTTGCCCAGCACATTGGTGACGACGCCGACGCCCGCGCCGCTCTGGCCACTGTAGCCGGCCGCGATCGCGCCAGCGTAAATCGTCTGCGCACTGTTAGCGAACAGCGATACGGTACCCCCGGCGGCGTCGGTGACGTTGGTCAGCGACGCGAGCGCGCCCTGTTGGACGACGTTGGTCGTGAATGCCCCGGCGAGCGTAAGCTTTTCACTGGAGGCGCCTGCGATCGAGATGTCGACGAGCAGTCCGGTGTTCGCCGCCTCGACGTCGAGCGCCGAACTCGCCTGGAGCGTCGCGTTTTTAGCGGTCGCCGACGACTTGCCCGTCGCGGTCATGACCGCGATCGCCGCGCCGACGGCTGCCGATTGAGACTTCGCGAACGCTCCGGCGAGCGACGCGAGCGTCGCCGCGTTGGTCGCCTTGAGTTCAATCTTGCTGCTGGTGAGGACGCTGCCGGTGTCGATGTTGGCCGTCACCGCGTCGCTGTTGTGGAGGAAGGCCAGCGACCCGACGAGGCCAAAGTTGCCACCCTTCGAAGCCCCGACCGCCGCGGCAACCAACAAGGCGTCGTCGCTCGCGGTGACAGATATCTTGCCGCCGGTCGCGGTCAGAATCGAATTGCCGACATAGGCCTTGTGGCTGCCCGTTAGCTGCCCGCCGGCGTACGACGCACCGATCGTGTTGCCGGTCGTGCCGGCCGACGTCGTCTTCTGACCCGCGAGCGCGATGATCAACTGACCCTTGCCGCTGCCGACCGCGAGCGCGGTGCCGTCGCCGTCGGCGATCAGATCGTCGTCCGACGAGCCGCCACCGAAGTCATAGCCGGTGCCCGATGAGCCGGGCGAAGCGCTCAACAGGAGCGAATCGAGCGCCGCTTGGCGCAGCCCGTCGGCGGTCACCGTGATGGCCCCCGCCGCGATCGTTGAGCCGATAACATCGGCTTGGACCGTCCGGCTGAGCGACAGGTTGACGGCCGACCCCGACAGATTGTTCGACGCGTCTGTGCCTTCGCCGCTGACGCCGGCAAGCCCGATGATGACGCTGGCGTCGCCAGCCTGCACGCTGGCCTTGTCGAGCACCGTCAACGTCGAGTTGTTGACCCCGGCATATACCGCCTTGCCGCCGGAGGGGTCGCCCACGCTGACGTAGGTCAATGCCGCGCCGAGACCGAGCTTCGCCCCGCTGTAGCCCGCGCCACCGCCGACGCCGATATTGCTGTCGTCGTACGCCGTGACCGTCAGATTGCGGTTGGCGCCACCGGTAAGCCCGGTGATCGTGCTGCTGTTGATCGACGCGCTTGCCTGATCGGTATTGATCAGTACCGACAGTACGACAGCAGCACTCTTCGAACTCGGGGCCGTGGCGTTTTCGCTCGCCGCAGATGCGATGGCCGCCGACACCGCGATGCCGCCGACGAGTGCCTGGACATCGGTTGCTCCGGCGCCAACCAACTTTGCGTTGTTTAAAGTTGCGACCGAATGATTGTCGGCAAGCTGGACGGTAATCGCGCCCGCGATCGCCGCGGTGTTCGGCGACATATTCTTGTCAGAAATCTTCGCGCCCGCACCGGCCCCGGCGACCAGTGTCGGATTGTTGAATGCGCGGATGTCGGTCGTGACCGCACCGCTTGCAGTATAGCTTCCGATGTTGACCAACGTTCCGGCTGTCGTCCCAAGGCCTTGGACACCAGCGTTGGAGTTGACCTTACTAAACGATAAAACGGCGCTGCCGGCTCCAGCGATGCTGAACTTCGGTGCCGTGCTCGCAGCGTCGGTCTTCGGCGCGCCACCGGGCTCGGCGTCTTTTTCGACCTGCGCCCAGAAATCGGCGAAGCCGCCGCTTTCGATGATGTCCTCTGTTCCCGCACTCTGCTTCCCGCCGGGATTCTTCGCGCTGTCATAATCGCTGCTGCCGAGATCGGGCTTCTTCTCGGGCTCACCGACTGCCTTGGCGCCAGCGATTCCGCCGCCGGCCGCATAGCCGATCGTGTCGGCGTGGATCTTCAACGAATCGACACTTATCGTGCCGCCGACAGTCGGGGCTGCGGGCGCGGCGGTGCCATAAACCAGCCCCGCATCGCCGGTGGCGACACCGATATGCGCGGTCGTGTCGGCGTCGAAGCTCGTCGCGGCGATGGCGATGCCGAGCGCGGCGGTGCCGCCGCTTATGTAATCGGCGGCGAGATTGATGAGTTCGAACGCCTGCACCCCGGTCAGCGTCAGCGACGGGGCACTGATCGTCGCCGCGTTGCTGATCGTCGCGTGCGTGCGGTTTTCGATCTGGAGGAGCGAGACCATGCCGCTGCCACCGATGCCGGTGCCGCCGCCAGAGCTTGGGGCCAAGGCGACGATCTGATTATTGGTCAGCGCGCTGACAAGCAGTCCGGTGCGCGCCGTGACCATGGCCCCGGCATCGATGCCGGCCAGCGTTGTGACATTGTGCGTGACGCCATTGTACGCCGCGCCGACCGACGTGCTGTCGTTGGCGACGGGTGTCGTCGCGACCTGTTTGAGCGTGCTGATGACGCCGAAGTTGCCGGCGACGTCGATCGAACTGTTTTCGGTGAAAGCGGCGACGACCAGCCCCGACGTCCACGCCGGTCCCGATGTGTAGGCGACCGCATTCGGCCCGGGTGTCGGCGTAACCCCGTTACCGAAAATGGTGCTGTCGTGCAGGGTGAAGGTCCACGTCGCCGGCGCGGATGCGGCGGTGGTCAGTTTGGCGTTCGCCCCGACCCACGCGTCGGTCGTCGTGTTCGTGGTGAACAGATTGACCGTCCCCGAAATCGACAGTTCTTCACCGCGCGACTGCGAGTTGGCGTAGCTCGTCATAATGTTGTTGACGACGCCGAGGTTGGGATTGAGGTGCGACAGGACCGAGCCAAAGGTCGGATCGGTCAGGCTCGAGATGAAATTGTCGGTGATCGGCTGGACCGTCTGCGCGGCGACGGCGATGCGCTTCGCGTCGACGACCGTGCTGGGCGCGACCAGCGCCTTGGTGACGTGCGTGAAATCGCCGTAGGCAACCGCTGCCGAAACGCTGAATCTGCTCGGATCGCCGGGTTTCGCCGGTGACTGCGCCTGTTCCGAAGCGACTTCGGCCTGCGCCAAGCTCCGCACACCGAGATCGCTGACCTGCGCGGCGATGACCACGTCACCGTTGCTGTAGATCGCGGTCGGAGCCCCCGTCGCAGCGCCGACCGTCGCGATGGCCGAGCTGTTCGACAGATTGACGTCGACCGCACCGGCAAGGCGAAATGTGTTGCCGCTTTTCTGGGTATTATTGTCCTTGTCGGCACTCGTCTCGGTTTTCTTGAGACTGGTGTCGACCTTCGAGAACTTCGCGGTGATCTTGCCCCACGCGCTGGTCGCCGCACCGACCGGAATGCTCTTGGTCGCGTCAAAGATTTTGCCGGCAAGGGTTGGGCCGGTACCGTCGCTCGCCGAGGCGGCGTTGTTGATTGTGTCGTCGATAGCCTGGACGTTGAGCGCTCCGCCGCGCACCGCAGCCGTACCGATGTCGGCAGCAAACGTGTTGGTCGCCGATGACGACGTCTCCTTGACCGCGATCGCCACCCCGGCGACCGCGCCCTGGGTCGCGTAGGTCGTTGCCGATACCGAAAAGTCGTTGGTGTTCTGAGCGACCGCCGACACACTGCTGCCCGATATCAACGCGCCGTTCGCGACCGACAGCGTCGAGTCGATCGTCGCCGTGCCGATCGAGATCGAATCGGCCATGCTGCTTTCACCAGGCGCGCCGGTCTTGATCGTCAGCGACGAGACGTTCAGCGTCCCCGTATTCTCCGCCAGAAGCGAGAGCGCGCCGCCGGAATGGAGCGTCGCGCCGCTCGCCACCGTCAACGTCGAATTTGCGCTGACTTCACCGTAGTTGACCGAGATCGCGAGCGGCGTCGGGCTGAAGCGGTTGATCAACGGCTGGGCCGCTTCGGCGATCGTCTTGGCCGCGACGGTCAACGGTCCACTCGCCTGAACGTTGGCGTTGCCGGAGAAGGTGATCGACGTCGTGCCGTCGCCGTTGACATAGCCGCCCGCCAGACCCGCCAGCAGCAGAAGGTTTTTGCCGACGAGGCCCGCCTTGTCAAAATCGGTCGTTGGATCGCTACCTGGGAGCGGCAGGATCGACGCCTTGGCGATCGCCGTCGCCGTCGCATTGATCGTGACATCGCCGCCGCTGATCCGTCCATCGATTGTGACCGCGCTGTTCGCGGTCGCCTTGCCGAGCTGGACTGTCTCACTGTTGGTCACCGCGATATCGATCCGCCCGCCCGTTGCACCCGCCGCGCCGAGCGCAGACAGGCTGCCGACGACGGCCGGATTGCCACCCGCCGCCTCCTTGGTGTTCAGCCCGAACTTCGTCGCGCTGACCGCGATCTTGCCTGGGGTCGCCGCGCCGAGCGAATTCGCGCTCACCATTCCGCCGATTTCGACGTCGCTTCCGGTCAGGATGACGTCGCCACCAGCGGCGATCGTGACCCCGCTGGCCGACGTGACGCCCGGCGCGACGACGGCGAGGAACGCCGCCAATGGCGCTGCTCCGCCGGCATTGATCGCACTGCCGCTGGCGAGCGTGATGGTTTTACCGCTTAGCAGGCTGACCGAGCCGTTACCGCTCAGATCATTGACGCCCGAAGCGAAAATTTGACCCTGAATGTCGATCGCGCCCGACCCGTCGAGCGCGATCGTGCCGTTCAGGACGCTCGCCGTCGGGAAGTCAGGAAGGCTGAGCGCGCCCGACTTCGCCAGCGACAGGTTTGCGGTTTCGACGGTCAATGCACCGACGTTGAGCACGCCCTGTGCGCCAAGGACGAAACCATTCGGCGCGACGAAGAAGACATGACCGCCGACGACGTTGACGTTCGACGCATTGGTGATCGAACTGAAAACCGACCCGTTGATGTTGACCTGATTGGCGACGACGTTGACGAGGTTGGTGACCCGAGTCGCCGTGCCCGACGTCGGGACTACGAGATTAACCGCCACGCCGGTGCCGACCGCGAAATCGTTGAAGGCATTGAATGCGGTATTGCCCGAAATCGTCGTGGTCGTGATGGTGACCGGCGTCCCCGGGTTGGCGTTGACCGGCGGCGTGATCGTCGTCGCCGTCAGATTGACGCCGGCAGAAAGTTCCGTTGGAGTAATGGCATAGGTGCCGGCAGCGGGCGGGGTGGCCATCGTTCTGGCGGCGGCAAGCGGACTAGTCGCGACCAGCAGCGAGGTCACGAGTCGCTTCCGCGTCAGGCGAGCATTCCGAACGTGGTTCGCGGTGGACGTCGTATGCCCGAACGGCACGCTGATAATCGCAGTCACCTGAGCCCCCAGACTCGTGTCAACTTCGCAGCATAAACCGTACACTGCATCCGGCGACCGCTACAAGTAATTAGGCTATCAATTCGCAAATGCAAACAGCGATCGTGTACCTCTGCAAACATCGTGAACAAAACCCTAAAATTACTGCCCAGCGATGACGGATAAGAAATTCGCCGTCTATTGTAAAAAAAGCATTGAAAAAAATCGTTGCGGGGGTAATCAAGTCATGTTGCATGGGGCAATGGGGTTTAGGGTCGCTCAGTTTTCGTGTCGCGCCATCGCGGTTTTACCGTGGGTCAAACATATCTTTTGATGATGTTAGGGCGTTGGTGTGCGTTGCGTGATCGGATTTGCCTCAACCAGGGGAAAACAGATGAAGAGCTTCGGTATCGTAGGTGGAAAATCCGAGGATCGCTTCGCAGCGAACTGGGTCCGTGGTGGTTTCGGCACCTCGCTCCGCCGTCGACTCTTCGCTATCCTGCGACTCGCGCACCGCACCCTTGGTGTCGGCCGCAAAAATCTTGGCCTGGGCGGTCTCGGCGCGACGGGTGTATCGGCGCTGCTCGCTTCTATCGGGATCGTTACTATCCCATCGGTCGCCTTTGCCCAGCTTTCTGTCGGTAACGGTATCCCTCTCGGGGTGCCATCAATCGCCATTTCGGACCCCTCGGGTGCCGCCGCGACAGCGTTCAGCCTTCGGGACATCGCGATCGGAACTGGCGCCACCGCCGGCACGGTCTTCAACACCGGCAGCGACGAAATCGCGATCGGCAGCGGCGCAACCGCCGTCGGGAACGGTGCAGTCGCCTTCGGCTCCGGCGCGTCTGCGACCGGCGGGCTCAGCAATATCGCCATCGGTCGCAATTCGCTCACAAACGGTTCGCTCAATTCCGTCTCGATCCTCGGTCTCGGCTTCACGCCCTACGCCGGCTTTGCTGACAGCGTATTCAGCATCGGCAGCAGCGTATTGCAGCGTCAGATTCAGTTCGTCGCGCCCGGCGCGTTGACGGCCACGAGCACCGATGCCGTCAACGGCAGCCAGCTGTTCTCCGTCTACAGCGGACTTTCATCGAGCATTTCGACGAGCGTTTCGAACTCGTCGACCGCCGAGTCTAGCCTGCAGGTTTCGGCGTCGACGGCAGCGTCGAACATCGTTTCTTTGTCAACGGCGGCGTCGACGCTGTCGACAAGCACCTCGACCGGTATCAGCTCGTTGTCGACCGCGACGTCGACCGGCATCAGCTCGTTGTCGACCGCGACGTCGACCGGCATCAGCTCGCTGTCGACCGCCACTTCGACCGCTGTTTCGACGGCAAGCAACACGCTGTCGACCGGGATCAGCTCGCTATCGACGGCAACTTCGACGGGGATTAGCTCGCTGTCGACGAGCACCTCGACCGGGGTCAGCACCGCGATCAGCGGCGTGACCTCAAACGCGGCGGCAATCGTGAGCCTGTCGACCGGCATCAGCACAGCCAACTCGACCGTGTTGGCGCTGTCGACGTCGGCCTCGACCGGCATTAGCTCGCTGTCGGCTTCGACGTCGACCGGCCTCAGCTCGCTGTCAACCAGCACATCGACCGGCATTAGTTCGCTCTCGACTTCGACCTCGACCGGAATCTCCGCGCTTTCGACTTCCGCGTCGACCGGGATCAGCTCGCTGTCGACGAGCTCCTCGACCGGGATCAGCACCGCCATCAGCGGCGTCACCTCTAACGCAACGGCGGTCATTGCGTTGTCGAACAGCACATCGACCGGCATCAGCACCGCCAACTCGAATGTCACCTCACTATCGACTTCGACGTCGACGGGCCTGAGCTCACTGTCGACCTCGACCTCGACGGGGCTCAGCTCGTTGTCGAC
>JBBRQR010000076.1:0-10423 GCA_038226115.1 Sphingomonadales bacterium
ACCGTGCTGGCGAATGTCCGCAATTGGGCGAAAGGCGCCGTCGAATCCACAACTAATCGAACGGCAGCTATGCCGCGTTTTATCCCGGGAAGCGGACAGGCTGCAACGGCCCCGTTCCGACCGTTTGGCAGCAACAGGACTAAAGACGGGTTTCGGAGACCGCTCAAGCCGCCACGACCCGGCATGTCAGGCGATGTTGCGCAAAGTATCGGCATGCTGAGGATACACAGTCATCGTCAATAGGCTCATGGCCTCTCCGCCAAGTTGGCTGGCGTAGCCGTGGTTGACGTCCCGGTGGTGAGCCTCATCCTGGCGTACCACGAGCACGACATCGCGTCGCGTCGCGTCGTCGGCCAGTTGCCAGTAGTGGCGTGCGATCGCCGGGGCGGGCACGTTCGGTGACCGACCCTCGTCGATCTCCTTCAAATACAGCGTATAGCTCGTTACAGCCTCCTCTTCGAAATAGCCGACGACCCGGTGCGCGGTGCGCGACGATACGAGATACAAAACTGAGAAGCCGGCGAGGAAGACACCCTGGACAAGCAGGATGACAGCGCGTTCGAACGCGGTTGGCTTGGCGATCTCGATGAACGTCATCAAGTGCATGCGCTCGTTCTCCGCCTCTTCCATCAACGTGCGGACCCAACCGTCGTCGTCGCGCATCCAGCGCAGGCACTTCAGGTGGGTGAACATCGCGCCTACCATTCCCGGCACGGCGGCGACAGTCTCCAACACGATGGCGCGGTGGCCGTAGCGCTTGGCGAAGAACGTGTCAGCGCAGAACCGCAGCAGCTTGGTGAAGCCAAGCGCGAACCGGTCGGACAATCCATGCGGAAGGTGATGGACGATGGGCTCTGCGCGGCGCTCCTCGGCAAGAGCGCAGTCGTCGAGTTGAAGTACGGTATTGACCACAGTGGAACTCCTCATTCTGAAGCGTTAATGGTATGATAGATAAAATCGGGCGCCGCTAATAAAACTTAGGGGGTTTAGTCATTCTATTACGTCACGACATTATCGATTTGGCGTATAGTCGTAACCGCTAATTACCAGCGCATTTATGTTGCTTGTGCAAGTGGTGATGATTTGCGCGCTTGTGTGAATACTACACGCCGTCCTCGCATGGTTCGCGCACGGACCCTCGCCCACCCGATGATCAGAGCGGGGGCAACAACGAGGCTATAAGACAGCAGCCGTCCCCATTCGCCGTCCGGACCGTAAGGCTCGGTCGCGATGTGCCAATCGGCATTATCAATCCACGGAAGAACCGACGCTTCCGCAAATTCATGGAGCGCGTAGATGCCGAGTTGGAGCGAGAACAGCACCATGAACACCGCCGTCGCGTTGAAAAAAAGTGTCAGGTCGACTGCCCGCCCATAACGGATCCACGCGCCGCCGAGCCCGACCGCGAGCAGCAGGCCGCCGACCCCACCGATGATCATCGTCGTCCCGTCGGTCTGTCCGAAAAGCGACGCGATCATTGCAGCTGCCTCGCTACCTTCGCGGCTTATCATCAGCAGCGCGAATAGGAACACGCCCAGCTCAGCACCCTTCCCACCACGATCCGTCGATCGATCGATCCTTCCGGTTATCGCCGCCTTCATGGTTCGGCCATGACGAAGTAGATGAATGGTGCAGCTGAGAACCAGCACGACCGCGACGAGCGCAAGGCACCCTTCCCAAAGCGGTCCCAAGCCCCCGAGGCTTACAAGCAGTGCGCCGAGAATCGAGCTGGCAGCGACAGCAACGGCGACGCCCGACCACAATGGTCGAATCAGCTGGGTGCGCCCTGTCCGACGCAGATAAGCGGCCGCGACCGCAACGATGAGGAACGCCTCGGTTCCTTCGCGAAAGGCGATGATGAGGGTAGCAAGCATAGCCGTTCTCCGGTCAGCGCGGGGTGTCAGCATCAATCATCTGCGGATCAGATGTCGTTTGCGCGCAACGTGCCTCAGGGTCGGCGGACGGTTGAGCCGCCCCGGCGTTTGGCGACGCTATGGCGCCGGCTGCTCGGAAAAATTCGACATAGAAGACGACCGGGCCTTGCGGCTCCACGCAATGAAGCTGCTCGGGCACAATCACGCCGGGGGCTGTATCGGGATGGAGCAGAACTTCACTCGCGACGTCCGGGTCGAGAACCCGATATAGCAGAACTCCAGCAGCAACATGGATGAGCGCCCAGGCACCTGCGGCGGTCGAATGCGGGCCTCGAAGCTTTTCGGGAAGGTTGGTTTCCGTGAAATCGGGGGTGCGACGCGTGGCCGCGAAGCCCGTGGGGATAACAGGCATCATGGATGCTCCTCAGTGTTGATGGGCAGGGACAGTGGCTGTCCGGCGCAGCCGCGCGTTGGCCATCCCCAACTGAAGGCTGGCACCGATCATTTCCGATTTGGCGATGAACAGCACTGCTGCCGCGGGTGGACAGAGTGCGGTCGCCGTTTGAGCGAACAGGTGAAGCCAGCGCGCAAAATGCGTCGCCCGAAGGTCGGGGAGCGCAAGATGCGTTGTCATCGGCGTGCCCTTGAACCGTCCGCTCATCAGCAGCACCGACGACCAGAAGTCGCAGAGTTTGGCGAGGTGTTCGTCCCACTGTCCTTCGAGTGCCCGTGCAAAGATCGGGCCGAGGGCCGGATCGCGCCGAACGTCGACGTAGAAGGCGTGCACGACCCGGGCGATCATCGCCTCGTCGATGCCGACCGCGCCTCCGGGACCGACTCGAGTTTGCGCTGCCAAGCGGTCAGCAAACGTCGTCGCCATGTCACGACACCCGCAGAACGATGGCAATGCCGACGATCAGCCATACAAAGGCATTCACCAGCATCCGCACCAGTCCGCGTCCCTCCTTGTGCGCAATGCCCATCGCGTCACAGGCGAGATCGCCCGGCGCGAGCAGCGGCAGAATCAGAGTGCGGCCAAGCATGGCGAGAGTGGACATGGGCGACTTGCCTTTCACGTTGAAAGCTCTATCGTGGATATATGTTATACACGTGGCTAAAAGCAATTCACAAAATATATGTTTATCGTGGCGATGAGGGCAAAAAGTGCGCCTGACGGTTTACAGCGATTATTCGCTACGCCTGCTGATGTACCTCGCGGTGCGGCCCGAACGGCTGTCGACGATCGAGGAGGTCGCCAGCGCCTATGGCATTTCGCGCGCGCACCTGATGAAGGTCGCGCACCAATTGGGCCAGATGGGCTTTGTCAGCAGCGTGCGAGGTAAGGGCGGCGGGCTGCGATTGGCGCGCGATCCGGCGACGATCGGGTTGGGCGACGTCGTCCGTCACACCGAACCCGATTTCGCGCTCGTACCCTGCCTCGCCCCCGCCGACGGCAGTTGTGTGATCCTGCCCGCGTGCGTTCTGCGCCATGCGGTCGAGCAGGCGAGGGATGCGTTCCTGGCGGTGCTCGACCGCTACACACTGGCCGATCTTGTCAGACCGCGTGGACCGCTCCGGACTCTGCTGGCGATCACCGCCGAGCCGGGAATCGCACTCGGCAAGGTACGCGCTGTCCAGCCGACATGAGCGCTGGCCGCGCCGCGCAGTCGACGATTGAATGCCGACGCAGAATTGTGAGTTCGCACAATCGCGCTGCCATCGGCGGTCGACTCAACCAGCCGTCGAGAGTATTCAAGGCTACACTATAAGTTGGCCGGCAGATGTCGCTAAACCCTCCGACCAATCTCGGGATGGCGTATTTCAACGCTCCCGATACCAAGACGATCGTCACGAGCGACTTGGGACGCGGGGTCGTCGGCATTTCGCGGTTGCGCACGAACTACCCGCTTGGCGTCGTCGACTACACCGTCATCGAGGATGCGATCTTGATCGCGTATCAGCACGAACCGCTGCTTTGCGACGTCTTTCTCGAAGACCGCCACGTTCCGGTGCGCGGCGGTGGTCCGGCAAAGTTCACGGTTTACGATTACCGCCGGCGCTGGAATTGCGAGATCAAGACCGGCATCGACGCGACGAATTTCTTTGTGCCCCGCGCAACGCTCGACGCGCTGAGCGACGGGGCGCGGATGGCCGATCTCGTGGTGCGTCCGGGCGAAGTCGTCGACGACCCGATCGTCCGCGGCTTGGCGCTTGCACTGGAAAGCGCCTTTGCCGCGCCCGAACGGACCAACGCGCTGTTTCTCGATCACCTCGGCTGGGCCTTCGCCGCACATTGCGCGACCTTTCTCGAGCCGCATCGGTCGATCCGTATCCCCAATGGGCGGCTCTCGGCGCGACACGAGCGGTTGGCGAAGGACATTATCGCCGCGCACCTCGACGGCGAAATCACCGTCGCCGACCTCGCGGGGGCATGCGGCCTGTCGATTGCCCATTTCGCGCGTGCGTTCCGCCGCTCGACTGGCGTTGCCCCGCATCGCTGGCTGATGCTGCACCGACTCGACCGCGCTCGCCACCTGTTGCTGACGACGCCAGCGTCGCTCGCCGACATCGCGCTCGATTGCGGGTTCAGCGATCAGGTTCATCTGACGCATGCCTTCACGCGCAATGTCGGCGTGCCGCCGGGCGCATGGCGTCGCGGCAGCCGTACCTGAGCCACGACGCGGGTTTTGAACAAACCTCGCAAGCCACCGACAAGACCCGCGTCGGCCGATCCTGTTAGGGTCGCTGCGGCCACATTCAGGGAGTGCGCACGATGGCAATGACACTGCGATCGATTCTACCGGTACTGATTTTTAGCATCGCGATCGGGTCTGCCGCCCGCGCGCAAAACGACCTGCCGACCCATCTCGTCGCCGATTTGCACACCGCGTTCGGCACGCATCTCGAGCGTGCTGTCCATGCCAAGGGCGTCGTGCTGTCCGGCAGTTTTGCGCCCGATCCAGCGGCGCCAAAGCTGACTAAAGCCGCGATGTTCGCGCGCCCGATGGCAGTGACGGTCCGCTTCTCTGACTTCACCGGAATCCCGACGATCCCCGACAATATTGGCGACGCCGATCCGCGCGGTTTCGCGATCAAGTTCGGGCCGCTCGACAACCCAGCGATGGACATCGTCGCGCACAGCTTCAACGGCTTCCCAGTGCGGACCGGGGTCGAGTTCGGCGAATTGATGCGCGCAATCGGCGCGAGTGGCCCCGGTGCTGCGAAACCGACCGCGATCGATCGCTTCCTCGGCGCGCATCCGGCGGCGGCGACCTTCCTGACGACGCAGAAGCCGCCGCCGGCGAGCTATGCCACCGCCGCCTACTTCGGGGTCAACGCCTTCACGTTTACCGACGCGAAGGGGCGCAAGACGGCGGTGCGCTACCGTTTTGTCCCGCTTGCAGGCGAGCAGTATCTCGATGCCGCCGCGCGCGCGGCGGCGGGGGCGAACTATCTCGCGCCCGAAATTAAGCGCCGCGTCGCCACCGGGCCGATACGGTTTGCGTGGTTCGCGCAGATCGCCGGTTCGGGCGACAAGCTTGACGATCCGACGGTCGCGTGGCCCGAGACGCGCCGCCTCGTCAAGCTCGGCGTCATCACGATCAGCCGCCTGTCGGCGTACCAGGTAAGGGACAGCAAGCGACTGATGTTCGTGCCGGGAACGCTGCCCGACGGCGTCGTGCCCGCCGATCCGATGATCGACATCCGCACTGCCGCTTATCCGGTCTCATTCGCCGAACGCCAGTGACCCCGATCGGAAGCCGCGCCTGACTTCGGCGTCTGGCCATTGTTGCGAAACAGGAGACCTTAATGCCCGCACCCGCGGCCCCGAACCTTTCGATAATCGTCCCGACGGCGGCAGAGGGCTTCGACCTCGCCATCCTCCTGTCGCGTCTGGCGGTAAAAGCAATGCAAGGCGATGCCACCATACGCGGCGTGCTCCGCGAGAATTATGCCCATGATGCCGGGCTGCTGACTTCGGCGAGTCACGTCGTCGCCACCCACTTCGCAACTATCGCGGCAGCCAACAACTATTGGCGCTAAACGGCATAGGCTTGATGAGTCGCTCACGAAACCAATCGACTGCCAACGACGAACGCGCACTTGGGTTTGCACCATCGCCGACAGCGTGCGACGGTAATACCGTGACAACTCCCAATAGCGTCGGTGACGATGGTAAATCCGCCCGCGGCAATGCTCGCGTGAGCGCTTTTCTTAAACGTCTGGGCCCCGGACTGATCACTGGGGCCGCCGACGATGATCCCAGCGGTATAGGGACGCACAGCCAGGTGGGTGCTCAGTTCGGGTTCGGACTAGCGTGGACTTTCGTACTCAGTTTTCCGCTAATGGTCGCCATACAGCAAATCGCCGCTGAGATCGGGAGGGTCACCGGAGCGGGGATCGCCCGCAATCTTCGGCGCCACTACCCGCGTCCGCTGCTTTGGTCCGTTGTTTCGCTGCTGCTCGTCGCCAACATCATTAACTTGGGCGCAGACCTCGGCGCGATGGGGGCTGCGCTCGCGCTGCTGGCAGGTGGCAACGCCGCACTCTACACGGTTATCTTTGGGATTGTGTGCGTCATACTCGAAGTCGCGCTCAGCTATCCGCGCTACGCGTCGATCCTGAAATGGTCGACGCTCTCACTGTTTACGTATGTCGCCGTTGTGATGGTCGCTCAGGTGCCATGGGGTCATGCATTACGTTCGCTCATCGTGCCGGAGGTCCAGTGGAACGCGGCCTATGCCACTGCCTTTGTGGCCATCCTCGGCACGACGATCAGCCCCTATCTCTTCTTTTGGCAGGCAAGCCAAGAGATCGAAGAGCAGCACCGCCAACACGCCAAACCGCTGTGTGTCACGCCCGCCACGGCCGGGCCCGAACTAGCCAGAATCCGCATGGACACGCTAGTGGGCATGGGGTTCTCGACCCTCGTCTCGCTCGCAATCGTGTTTGCCACGGCCGCCACGCTTCATGCTAAAGGCATCTTCGACATTGCCACATCGGCGCAGGCGGCGGAGGCACTGCGTCCGATCGCCGGGCGCTTCGCGTCTGCAATGTTTGCGCTGGGGATCATCGGAACGGGATTGTTGGCAGTTCCGGTGTTGGCGGGTTCAGCCGCTTATGCCGTGACCGAAATGGCAGGCGTGGCGGGCAGCCTAGATGCCAAACCCCTTTCAGCGCGCCTGTTCTATGGCACGATCGCCGTCACCACTCTTGCCGGTTCTTCATTCAACGCAATCGGGATCGATGCCGTCCGCGCGCTCTATTGGGCGGCCGTCGTCAACGGCGTGCTCGCCGTGCCGCTTATGGTGGTAATGATGCTGATCGTCCGCAATCCCCGTGCCATGGGCCGGCTAACACTACCGATGTGGCCAACCCTATTGGGGTGGGCTGCGACCCTCGTCATGTTCCTCGCCACGTTAATTTATTTCGCCTTTGCAATCTTCTAAATCGCGCGGCTAATCGTCGAGGTCTTTTAAAGTCTCCCCGCGGCGAGCACATGTTTCCGCAGATGGCCTTTTTGAGCTGCGGAGAATTGGAAGACGTGGTTCCTTTCAGGCACTATTATGCTTAACGCTATGGACCGAATAACTACGGTTCGGTTCTGGCTCCTGCCAGTTCGTCAGGCGCCGGGCTCAGTGGCGGCGGTAGCGCTGATCGTCGCTCAATTATTTGCCGGATTTGCGCGTCCCGATGTTGGTGCGATAACCACCTCGGCAATGGCCGCGCAGTGCATACTGATCGCGGTTATCTCGATCAACCGCGCTCGCGGCCGGATTTGTAGCCAATATCTGATTTTCGCGAGCGCAATGCTGTGCTGGGCTGCAGCCTATATAGCGATCGGCATCGAGGAGGTGGCCGTAGGTCCGTCACCTGCTCACGGGATGATCGACGATGCTCTGTTTATCGCTAAGGCCGCGCCACTTCTGCTGCTTTTTACGACCGCGCTCGATCACCGTCTGGCGGCGTCATCGCTATTTAATGATCTGCCCTGTTGCGCCCTTTTCGCGCTGCTTGCGTTTATCATGATCATGGGCGACCCGTTCGCGAGCGGCGCGTCGGCGGTGACCTTTGCCCATAACGCACGCGATGCCGAGAACTTGTTGCTCGCAATTCTGGCGATCACCGCCGCTCTAGTTCAGCGTCGTGCTGGCGAACGTAGATTGTATCGTGCCATCGCTGCTTTGCTTGTGTGTTATCTCATCACCGCAGTAGCGGTTAATCATCTTATCCTCGACCGCATGACCATTGGACCAGGATCAGCGTGGCTCACGATCGCCTCAATCGCTTTTCTTGGCTTTCACCTTTTCGACAATCATGTCGCCGAGCGACGGGCGCGGCCCTTAAAGGCATCATATCTACGTCCGTTGTCACCGATGCTCCTGACGGCCGGATCGCTCATAATGGCATTCTACATCGCCCGCCAAGGCGATCTCATCGGAGTGGGTCTTGGTCTTGCCGCCCTTGCAGCCTTCACGTGGCGGTCATCGCTCGTCCAATCAAATATGTTGACGGCGAACATTGCGCTGAAGCGATCCGAACTTCGCCTGACCAGCCTAGTGATGGTCGACGCCCTAACCGGTGTCGCCAATCGCCGTCGCTTCGACCAGTGCTTAGGAGAAGCGTGGCACCGAGCCCGCGAGACTGATGCTACCGTTGCCGTGCTGGCGATTGATGTCGACTGGTTCAAGCATCTAAATGATGAACTCGGTCATGCTGCCGGGGACGACTGTCTACGAATACTGGCACAAGCTTTGGCCAAAGCGACCGGAAGCAGCGGCATCTTCGGACGCCTCGGCGGCGAGGAGTTTGGTGTCGTCGCCTTAGCATCAGCATCGGCTGCGGCCGGCCTTGCCGAACAGTTGCGACGATCGGTTGAGGGCCTTGCCCTGTCACATCCGAAATCGCCAACTGGTTATGTCACCGTCAGCATCGGCGTCGGTATCGCCACGCCCGGTACCCCCGGCTCAACGACGGCGAGTGATCTGGTCGCCCGCGCCGACGGAGCGCTCTATATCGCCAAGACTTCGGGACGAAACCGCGTGATCGTGCCGTGAAGCAATGTTATTATCGAATAAAACGGTCTCGCTCAACCGACATCATTCAATTTGTCGTCAATTGATATTTTCTAAAGATCAAAAACCTGAGAATTCTCTGCTATCGATTCATTCAAGCTAATATGAATTTGTGCCGATTGTCATTCAAGATTCATCCTAGATCAGATAATCTATTTAGATATGATCAAATAGTGCGTGCCCGGACTTCGTCGCCCGGCACGGTCACTCCACACTGCCGACAGCGTCCGCGCAGCCACGTGCCGGTGATTCGAGACGGAATTCTTTCGAACATCACCGATAGCAATATGGAAAGCGTCCTTGACTAACGGGCCAGTCTCATTGTAAAGCACCCTTAACAATAAGGAATGGGTGTTTTACATGTCAAGTATTGCCGAGCGACGCTACCGCGCACAGATCCTGATCCTCAGCGCCGTTTATGCGACGTTGCTGTTTGGGGCGTCCTATGTCTTTAAACATCAGCTGGTCGACGGCCCGACGGCGTGTCTCGCCGCCGTCCTGCCGGCGCTGCCGATCATCGGCATCTTTGTCTCCATCGGCCGCTATCTGGTTGACGAGCGGGACGAGTATCTGAGGATGCTGATGGTCCGCCAGACGCTCTGGGCGAGCGGTTTTGCGCTTGCCATCTCCACCGTCTGGGGGTTCCTCGAGAGCTTCGGTGTCGTCGCCCATGTCGAAGCCTATGCCGTCGCCATCCTGTGGTTCGGCGGACTTGGGCTCGGCAGCGTGGCCAATCGGCTTACGTTTGGTCAGGATGAGGGACGGGGGCAGTGAAGAACCGCCTAAAGGTGCTCCGCGCCGAGCGGGATTGGAGCCAGTCCGACCTCGCCGAGCGCCTGTCGGTCTCGCGTCAAAGCGTCAACGCTATCGAGACCGGTCGGTACGATCCTAGCCTGCCACTTGCCTTCGCCATTGCGCGGATCTTCGCCCTGCCCATCGAAACCATTTTCACCGAGGAGTGATGACCATGTTCCGTAATCTCTACAAGATCGCTGCGGCTGCCACCGTCGTCATCTTCGCCACCTGCCATGCCCTTGCCGCACCGACACGGTTCACCATTACCGTCAGCGGCGCCGGTCCCGACGTCATCCTCATCCCCGGCCTCGCTTCCCCGGGGGCAACATGGGACGGCACCGTCGCGCACGTCGCTGCACATCACCGCGTCCATGTTGTCCAGGTGGCTGGCTTTGCTTGAGCGCCTGTTGCTGGCAACGCGCAAGGTCCGGTGCTCGCACCGGTTGCCGACGAGTTGGTCCGTTACATCGCCGACCACCACCTCATCGCGTCGACGGTGATCGGCCACTCGCTTGGCGGCGAGCTGGCGCTGATGCTTGCCGAACGATCGCCGACGCCGGTGTGCCGGGCAATGATGGTCGATGCATTGCCATATCTGCCGTTAATGTACAGCCTCGAAGCAACGCCGGCGAGCAGCGCACCGAGGGCAGCGGCGATTCCCGACAAAACGGCGGTACA
>JBBRQR010000077.1:0-10374 GCA_038226115.1 Sphingomonadales bacterium
TGATGCAGAAGATGACCGAAGGCCTGCCGCTGCCGCCGGGGTTCAAACTGCCGGGGATGTAGGGCGTCGGAGGGCGAGCGTGAGCGCCGCTCGCCGACTCCGGGGAGCCCGGACGGCGGGTCGGCGGACCTACCCCGCCGAGCCCGTGCGACGACCGCTTAGCTTGCCAGACACTCATCGATCGCATCCCGCCGCACGACCCCGATCCGGCGCTCGATCGCACGAGCGTGGCGGCGGACTTTGCCGCGGAGGTCGGCGGCGTCGCGCAGGATCGGTTGCGGCAGGATGGCGGCGATCCGCGCTGCCTGCGCCGGGGTCAGGGCGGCAGCGGTGGTGTCGAAATAATGGTGCGCCGCCGCCTCGACGCCGTAAAGGCCGGGGCCCAGTTCGGCGATGTTGAGATAGACCTCCATGATCCGGCGCTTGCCCCACATCGCTTCGATCAGGATGGTAAAATACGCCTCCAACCCCTTGCGAACATAGGACCTGCCGGGCCACAGGAAGGCGTTTTTGGCGGTCTGCTGCGAGATCGTCGAGCCGCCGCGCAGCCGCGTCGAGGTCGCATTCCGCGCTGCCGCTTGTTCGATCGCCGCGACATCGAATCCGTGATGGCTGCAAAAAGTCGAATCCTCGGCCCCGATCACCGCGCGGGGCATCGCCGGGCTGATGCGGTCGAGGTCGACCCATGTCCGCTCGACGTGCTGACCGGCAATGGCGTCGCGGATCATCGGCACGGTGATCGGCGGGTCGATCCAGCGGTAGGCGAGCGCCCAGGTGACGGCGACGAGAAGGGCAATGACGACGATCGTCACCAGCCGACCGATCAGCCAGCCGACGATCCGCATCACCCCTCGCCTAGGCCGGGCGGCGGCGCGTGGGCGCATCGGCGACAACGACGGCGAACCATAACGGTACAGTCGAGATTTGGAAGCTCACTAAGCTCATGCGAATCGAGCTGACAATCGAGGGGTTATGTAGGTATAACGAACCAGATGGGCTAACATCACACTCGGCGTAAAAGTGAAACCTTGTGTCGGGCGCGGCCATGACCAACCCTAGCATCACGGGCGCGGTGTAGGACAGCGCGAAAGCTCACGCCGTCCTACACCACAAACTCACGCCGGTTCGGGGAGCAGCCGCCGCTCGCCCGCCAGCGCGCGCATTGCCCGCTGCAGCTTGTCGAAAGCGCGCACCTCGATCTGGCGGACACGTTCGCGGCTGATGCCGTACTGCTGCGATAGTTCTTCGAGCGTCTCCGGCTCGTCGACCAAGCGGCGCTGCGTCAGGATATGCTTTTCGCGGTCGTTCAGGTCGCCCATCGCGTCGACGAGCAACGTGTGGCGCTGCGTTTTTTCCTGCTCACCCGCGACGATTTCGTCCTGCAGCGGGCCGGAGTCGGTCAGCCAGTCCTGCCATTCGCCTTCGCCTTCCTCGCGCAACGGGGCGTTGAGCGACGTGTCGCCGCCCATCGCCATGCGGCGGTTCATCGACACGACTTCGGTCTCGGTGACGCCGAGCGTCGTCGCGATCTTGGCGACGTCGGCGGGCTTCATGTCGCCGTCCTCCATCGCGTTGATCTTGCCCTTCATCCGGCGGAGATTGAAGAACAGCTTCTTCTGGTTCGCCGTCGTGCCGATCTTGACGAGGCTCCACGAGCGCAGGATAAACTCCTGTATCGAGGCGCGAATCCACCACATCGCATAGGTCGCAAGGCGGAAACCGCGATCGGCGTCGAACTTTTTGACGCCCTGCATCAACCCGATGTTGCCCTCGCTGATCAGCTCGGCGACCGGCAGGCCATAGCCGCGGTAGCCCATCGCGATCTTGGCGACGAGGCGAAGGTGGCTCGTCACCAATTTAGCGGCGGCGTCGGGGTCCTGATGCTCGGCCCAGCGCTTGGCGAGCATATATTCCTGCTCGGGCGCGAGCAGCGGAAATTTGCGGATTTCGGACAGATAACGATTGAGTCCGGCCTCGCCACCCATCGTCGGGATCGAGGTCTTGGCGGGCAGGTTCTTCGACGCGGCCATGCTGGCTCCTTTTATCCGGTCGTCGTCAATGAAAGACGACCGATTAACTCCACTATATCGCGTGGCAGGGCGGAATGGAACGAAAGTTTTTCTTGGGTGACCGGATGAACAAAGCCCAGCGTCGCCGCGTGGAGTGCCTGACGGACAAATCCGAGGTCGGCGAGAACGGCCTTCAGCGCGCTCGGCGTGCGCCCATAAGCCGGATCACCAAGGAGAGAATGCCCGATCGACGCCATATGAACCCTGATCTGGTGCGTCCGACCGGTCTCCAGTCGGCACTCGATTTTCGTCGCGCCGGTCAGTGCGGTTACGCTGCGATAATGTGTCACGGCATGTTTGCCCCGACCTTCAGCGACCATCGCCATCTTTTGGCGGTTCGCGGACGAACGAGCGAGCGACCCGGTAACCGTCCCGGCGGCGGGCACGGGGACACCTCCGACGACGGCGACATAGACGCGCTCGACGGTATGCGCCGCGAACTGACGCGACAGTGCCTCGTGCGCCGGATCGGTCTTGGCGACGACCAACAGCCCCGACGTGTCCTTGTCGATGCGGTGGACGATGCCGGGGCGGGCGACGCCGCCGATGCCCGACAGGCGTCCGGCGCAATGGTGGAGCAGCGCGTTGACCATCGTCCCGTCGAGGTTGCCCGCCGCCGGGTGGACGACCAGCCCGGCGGGCTTGTCGACGACGAGAAGGTGGTCGTCCTCGAACACGATCGTCAGCGGAATATCCTGCGGCGCGGCGTCGGGAGTAACCGCGGGCGGGACGACGACGGTCAGCCGGTCGCCGCCGACAACTTTGCGCGCCGGGTCCTTGTGGTGCGCGCCTGTTGCGCCCGTGACTTGCCCTGCGCCGATCAGCGCCTTCAGCCGTTCACGCGAATGGGTCGGGATCAACACCGCGAGGGCGCGGTCGATCCGCCATCCCGCCATATCGGACGGAATCGTAACGACGGTCACGCTCCTCCCGGCGGCTCCTTTGTCCGCAGTCGACAATTCTTCCCCCATCGCCTAGCCGATGTCGGGATGGAATTCACGATTGCAACCACCGCCTTGACGACAATCATCGAACACGCCGCCGCCGCCGCTCCGCTCGAAGCGTGCGGCATCGTCGTCGGGACGGCCACCAGCATCGCGGCGGCGATCCCCACGCGCAATGCCGCCGCGCGCGCGCTCACGTCGTTCGAGATCGATCCGCAGGCGTTGATCGACGTCCAGCGTACCGCGCGGCACGACGGCGCACACGTCGTCGGCTGGTATCATTCGCATCCGAACGGCGTCGCGCAGCCATCGGCGATCGATGCTGCGCGGGCGGCGGGCGACGACAAATTATGGCTGATCGTCGCTGCCGGCGCGGTGTCGGCGTGGCGCGCAGGGGCAGGGGGCACAGTCCATGGTCGCTTCACACCCGTCGCACTGATTGCCGACTGATGGCGACGGGGGCAGTCAAGTGGTTCGATACCCGCAAGGGCTTCGGCTTCATCACCCCCGATTGTGGCCCGCGCGATGTGTTCGTCCACGCCTCCGCCGTTGCCGCGTCGTCGTTCGATGTGCTCGACACCGGACTGCGGCTCGAATTCGAGCTGACCCAGACGACCGACGGGCGACTGCTCGCGCTCGGGTTGCGTCCGCTCGAATCGTGAGCGCGGCGTCGTGAGCGGGTTGGCGACGCTATATTTTCCCGCCGGGGTGTTGATCGGCATGGCGTCGGCGGCGCCGGTCGGCCCGGTCAATCTGCTCGTCATTCAGCGGACGTTGACGGCGCACACCGCGAGCGCGCTACTGCTCGGCGCGGCAGGGGCGGCGGGCGACGCGGTTTTCGCCGCTGCCGCCGCCTTCGGCATGACGGCGGTCGCGCACGTCCTCGACGATTATGCGCTGGTGCTGCGGTTCGGCGGCGGAGTGATCATGCTCGCCTTCGCCATATTCATCTGGCGCTCGACCCCGCGGCTGCGCGGCGACGGCGACCCGGCGTCGATCATTCGCATGACGCTCGCGGTGCTGACGCTGACGCTGACCAACCCGGCGACGATCCTGTTTTTCGTCGCCGCGTTCGGTGCGGTCGGCTTTACCGGCATCGGCCACCATTCGGCCGAAGCTTTGTTCCATGCCGGGCTCGTCGTTGCCGGGACGTTTACCGGATCGATGCTATGGTGGCTGATCGTTGCCGGAATCGCGCGGCGGTTGCGCGGTCGGATCACCGATAACCACCTCCGCCTGCTTAATCGCGGCACGGCGGTCGCGTTGGGCCTGTTCGCAATCGCCGCCGTCGTTAGTGGAGTGACCGCCCGATGAGCCATTCTTCCGCCCCCCCCGCCAGCGACCTTGCCGCCCTTGTGGCGATGCGTTTGACTCATGATCTGGCCGGCCCGCTGGGGGCGGTTGCGACCGCAATCGACCTGCTCGACGGCGGCGACACCGAAATCCGCGAGTTGATCGCCGACGGCGCGGCGACGGCGATCGCGTCGCTCCGCCTCCACCGCTTCATCCTGTCGCCGACCGACGATGGCTCATCGGCGCACGGCCTGCTCGCCGCATGGGTGGCGCAGCGTGAAGGGGTGACGCTCGACTGGCGCGCCGATCCGACGACGCCCGCGATCGTCGCCGGGCTGGCGATGACCGCGACCGAGGCCGCGCGCCGGGGTGGGACGCTGACGGTCGACGGCGACGCGGTCAGCTTTGCGCCCGCCCCGACGCTCGACCCGACGATCATGGCCGGGCTGAACGGGGAGACGGTGACGACGTCGCGTGGCTCGCTCGCGGCATTGCTCCACGCCGACGCCGTCCGGCGGGGCGGTGCGATCGCGGTCGCTTCGGGTGCCGAAGGTCTACGCCTGACCTACCATGGCAGGGCGTTGCCCCGGTAATCGACAAACACGCCGGTCTTGTCGGGGGTCAACCCGGCGATCACCTGCCGCATCCCGGCGACCGAATCGGCGACCTCGACCTCGGCACGCGGACCGCCCATATCGGTCTTGACCCAGCCGGGGTGGAGCGCGGCGACGGCGATGTGGCGTGGCTTCAATTCGATCGCGAGCGTCTTCAATCCCGCATTGAGCGCCGCCTTCGACATCCGGTAGGTGTACAGCCCGCCGCCGGTGTTCGCGCCGATCGACCCGAGCGTCGACGACAACGCCGCAATCGTCCCGCCGTCGCGTACCCGGCCCATCAACGCTCGCGCCGCGATCAGCGGGCCAAGGCCGTTCACCGCCATCACCGTCGCCCATTGCGCGGCGTCGATCTTGGCCAGCGACGGCTCCTGCGCGCCGACCCCGGCGTTCAGGATCAGCAGGTCGATCGTTTCGGGCAAGTCCGCCGCAACGGCGTTCAGCGATGCCTCGTCGGTGACATCGGCGATCAGCTCGGTCACGCCCGCGCCGAGAGTGCCGTCGGCGGTGCGAACGGTGGCGAACACCGCCCAGCCGTCAGCGGCATATTGCGCCGCGAATTCGCGTCCGATGCCGCGGCTGGCTCCGACGATGACGACACTCGGCATAATTCTTCCCCATGGCGCGCGAATTATCCCGCTGACGCCGACGCGAATAATCGCCTATCTGGCGGCGGCGTCAACGGTGACGCGGGAGAAAGCGGCGCATGGGCGTCTGGCGGACACTGTTGGGGACGAGCGTCGGGCTGTTGCTCGGCGGCCCCCTCGGCGCGCTCGCCGGGGGGGCAGCGGGCAGTGCGGCCGACCTCGCCGCCGTTCGCGCCGGGTCGCCCGAACGGCGACAGGTCGCCTTCACCATCGCCGCGATCGCGCTCGCCGCCAAGATGGCTCGCGCCGACGGTGACGCCAGCCCGGCCGAATTCGCCACATTCGAACGCCTGTTCCGCGTTCCCGATGCCGAACGCGCCAACGCCGCGCGCTTCTACCGCCTTGCGCAGACGTCGACGGCGGGTTTCGAGGCCTATGCCAAACAGGCGGCGACGCTGCTGGGTCCGGGCACTCCGGTGCTCGAGGACCTGCTCGAGGCGCTGCTTCTGATCGCGGTGACCGACGGCGTCCACCCGGCGGAGCTCGACTATCTCGGCATCGTCGCCGACCGCTTCGGCTTCGACCCCGCTACTTATGGCCGCATCCGCGCGCGCTACATTGCGCCATCGGTGGACGATCCGTTCATCGTCCTCGGGGTGGCGCCCGGCGCATCACCCGACGTTGTCAAGGCGGCTTACCGGGGACTGGTCAAGACGTACCATCCCGATCGCCAAATCGCGGCAGGAACCCCGATCGAGTTCATCCGCGTCGCCGAGGCGCGGATGGCGGCGATCAACGCGGCCTACGCCGCCGTCACCACCCGCGTCGCATGATCTTCCGCCCAAGCCCCAATTTCGACGCCCGCGCGCTGACGGTATCGATGGTCGTCCTCCATTATACCGGGATGCCCGACGCCGCGAGTGCGCTCGACCGCCTGACCGATCCGGCGGCAAAGGTGTCGGCGCATTATGTCGTCGCCGAGGACGGTGTCGTCGTCGCCCTCGTCGACGAAGCCAAACGCGCGTGGCACGCGGGCAAAAGCTGGTGGCGCGGCGTCACCGACGTCAACAGCGCGAGCGTCGGCATCGAGATCGTCAACCCCGGCCACGAATTCGGCTACCGCCCATTCCCCGAACCGCAAATGGCGGCGGTCGAGGATCTGGTGCGCGGCATCGTTGGGCGGCACCGCGTCGCGCCGGGGAATGTCGTCGGTCACAGCGATATCGCCCCCGCGCGCAAGGACGACCCCGGCGAACTGTTCGACTGGCCACGCCTCGCCCGCGCCGGGTTGGCCGACCGCGTGCCGCCAGGTGCGATCGATCCGAACTGGACCGATGCCGGGTTTCAGACCGCGCTTGCCCGCTACGGTTATGATGTCACCGATCCGGTCGCTGCGACGATCGCCTTTCAGCGCCATTTCCGCCCCGCCGACATCGCCGGCCGCATCGATGCCGAGACGCGCGGCGTTCTGCTCGCCCTCCTGCGTCGCTGATGCGCGTTACCCTCGTGTCGGATGCGTGGTCGCCGCAGGTCAACGGCGTTGTCCGCACGCTGACGACGACGGTCGCCAAACTGCGCGAGCGCGGCCACGTCGTCCAGACGATCACCCCCGACTGCTTCATTTCGATCCCGTGCCCGACATATCCGGAGATTCGCCTCGCGCTGACGACGCCCTTGTCGGTCGGGCGGCTAATCGCCGGGTTCCGCCCCGAAGCCGTCCATATCGCAACCGAAGGCCCCCTCGGCTGGCTCGCGCGCGGGTGGTGCCGTAAGCGCGGGGTGCCGTTCACCACTTCGTTCCATACGCGCTTTCCCGATTATGTCGCGGCGCGGACCGGCCTGTCACCCGCCTTTCTGTGGCGCATCCTCGCGCGCTTCCACGGCGCGGCGCGCGACATCTTGGTGGCGACCCCGCGGCTCGCCGCCGAACTTGCCGAGCATGGTCTGACGCGCACCCGCCCGTGGTCGCGCGGGGTCGATCTCGGCCAGTTCCACCCCGGCGTCGCGCCGCCCCTCGCCTATGCGAGGCTGAAGCGTCCGATCATGCTCAGCGTCGGGCGCGTCGCGGTCGAAAAGAACATTGCCGCGTTTTTGTCCGCCGATGCTCCAGGCACCAAGGTCGTCGTCGGCGACGGCCCGGCGCTCGCGGCGATGAAGGCGCGTTTTCCCGACGCGGTCTTTCTCGGCAGCCTGTCGGGCGAACCGCTCGCCGCCGCCTACGCCGGGGCCGATGCGTTCGTCTTCCCCAGCCTGACCGACACCTTTGGGCTGGTAATGATCGAGGCACTCGCGAGCGGCGTTCCGGTTGCCGGTTTCCCCGTCGCCGGTCCGCTCGATGTCGTCGGCGCCAGCGGCAGCGGCACCATCGCCGGGTGGAGCGCCCCGGTCGGTGCGGTCGACACCGACCTTGGTGGCGCAATCCGTGAGGCGTTGACCGCGCGCCGCGACGACTGTGCCTCCTACGCCCGCCACTTCCGCTGGGAGGCGTGCGTCGACCAGTTCATCGCCGCGCTCGCCGAGGTCGAGGAACCCGACGAGCTGATGCCTTGACGGCGCGCTAACCGATCGCCCCGCGCAACCGCTCGAACCGCAACGACGATGATCCCTTATAGATGACCGGATCGACCTCGGCGAAGCCGCAGCGGCGCGCGACGCGGATCGACGCGATGTTGGCCGGGTCGATCAGGCACATCGTCCGGTCGGCGGCGATGTTGGTGTCGGCCCACGCCAACGCGGCGCGAACCCCCTCGCTGGCAAAACCGCGACCATGGGCGGCGGCGATAAACGACCAGCCGACCTCGGGAAAGTGTGGCAGCGGCGGCGCCGTATCGCGGGCGAACTCGCCAAGGCCGAGTTGCCCGACATAGGCTCCCGAATCGATCTCCTCGACCGCCCAGAAGCCGTAGCCGAACCAGTCCCACGTCCCGGTATAGCGGAGCAGCCGCGCCCAGCTTTCCTCGCGGGTAAAGGCGCGCCCGCCGGTGAAGCGCGTGACGTTGCGGTCGGCCCACATTGCGGTCGCCGCGTCGATGTCGGCGGGGACATGGGGGCGCAGCCGCAGACGCGCCGTCGTGACGACCGGGATCATGCCGCGCCGTCGTCTTCCGGCGACTGCGCCGACCGTAACGCCGCCCAGTGCGTCAGCCGTTCGCCGATCCGCGCCTCGTGACCGCGCGTCGTCGGGCGATAAAAGGTCGTCACCGCCATCCCTTCGGGCCAATAGTTCGACCCCGAAAACCCGCCATCGGCGTCGTGGTCGTAGGCATAGTCCTTGCCGTAGCCGAGCGTCTTCATCAAACGCGTCGGTGCGTTGAGGATGTTCGCCGGCGGCACGAGCGACCCCGTTTCGTTGGCGCTCCGCCACGCTGCCTTGTGCGCGACATACGCCGCGTTCGATTTCGGTGCCGTCGCCAGATACAGACAGGCATGGGCAATCGCGAGCTCACCCTCGGGCGATCCGAGGAAATCGTAACTGTCCTTTGCCGCGAGCGTCACGACGAGCGCATTCGAATCGGCCAAGCCGATGTCTTCGCTGGCGAACCGCACCAGCCGCCGCAGGACGTAGAGCGGCTCCTCGCCCGCCGTCAGCATCCGCGCGAGATAGTAAAGCGCGGCGTCGGGATCGCTCCCGCGCAACGACTTATGCAGCGCCGAGATCAGATTGTAATGCCCGTCGCGGTCCTTGTCGTACACCGCAACGCGGCGATGGAGCAGGTCGCGCAGGCCCTCGGGCGCAAGCGGCGCATCGACGGCAATCGAGAATAATGTCTCGGCCTGATTGAGCAGAAACCGCCCGTCGCCATCGGCCGACTGGATCAACGCATCGCGTGCATCGGGCGTTAGCGGCAGGGTGCGCCCCTCGGCCGCTTCGGCACGCGCGAGCAGGGCATCGAGTGCGGGCGTATCGAGGCGGCGGACGATCAGCACCTGCGCCCGGCTGAGGAGCGCGGCGTTCAGCTCGAAGCTGGGGTTCTCGGTCGTCGCGCCGACGAGGACAATGGTGCCGTCCTCGACGAACGGCAGGAACCCGTCCTGCTGGCTGCGATTGAAGCGGTGAATCTCGTCGACAAACAGCAACGTCCGCTGCCCGGCCCGCGCCGCCACCCTGGCCTCGGCGAACAGCTTCTTGAGGTCGGCGACCCCGGCGAACACCGCCGAGATGCCGACGAAGCGCATGTCCACCGCGTCGGCGAGCAACCGCGCAATCGTCGTCTTGCCCGTCCCCGGCGGCCCCCACAGAACGAGCGACGCGAGCCGCCCCGCCGCAACCATCCGCCCAATCGCGCCGTCCGGGCCAGTCAGATGCTCCTGTCCGACAACGTCGCCGAGGCTGCGCGGGCGCAGTCGTTCGGCAAGCGGGGTGGACCCGGCAAGCGAAGCGGCGGGGGGCAGATCGGCAGCGAACAGATCGGTCATCGCCACTGACTAAAGAGCTACGACCGGAAAATGCAATCGAGATTGGCGCGCGTGCGAGTCAGCGGGGTGAGCGTCGGTCGGATCTCAATGTCGAACGGGCAATAAAAGGCCGCGACGCCTGACGGCATCGCGGCCTTTTCTCGTTCGATCTCAGGCGGCGATGGTCGCGCTGCGCCGCCGAACGGCACCGCCGACGAGGCCGAAGCCGACGATCATCAACGCCCAGCTGGCGGGTTCGGGAACCGTGCCGATGGCCGCGCCGGTCACCGAAACATTGTCGATCGCAATGTCCTGGCCATTCGTCGGGTTAGACGCGACGTCGTTGAAGCGGATAATCGTGCCCGTCGACAGCGCATTGAAGCTGAAGCTGTAAGTCGTGGGGGCCGACAAGGTGGTGAAAACCGTGTTCGTTGCGATAACAGCGAACGAGGTGGCATCGATCGCCGAGGCA